>JAJCXU010000061.1 GCA_029263275.1 Ilumatobacter sp. | reverse complement strand
ACAACGCCACCGAGATGTGGTTCGTTGACCCGCGGACGTTCGGTGAGGTGGTGGTCTTCGATCCGGCCAACGTGTCGGTCGAGTTGCCTCCCATCGCCAAACTCGGCGTCGACCCGATCGCTGAGGACTTCCCCCGAGCCCGCCTGCGCACGCTCGTCCGATCGACGAGCCAAGCATTGAAGCCCTTCCTGCTCGATCAAACCAAGGTTGCTGGCATCGGCAACATCTACGCGGACGAAATCCTTCACCGGTCACGCCTGCGCCCTGACCGATCTGCAAACACGATCGATGCAGCAGCGACGTGGCGGCTGCATGATGCGATCCTCGACATTTTGACGTCGTCGATCGAGGTCGGCGGCTCCACGTTGGGTGATGCCCAATACGTCGACGTCGATGGCGGAAGCGGCAGCTATCAGAACGAACACCGCGTGTACGGCCGAACCGGCGAGCGGTGCAGTACGTGCGGCCGCGGGTGGATCCGGCACACCACCTCCGGGGGTCGTTCCACGCACTACTGCCCCGTTTGCCAACGGTGACCGGGTAGCTTCTTGTCCGCTGTGTACCTGAAGAATCTGACGCTCAAGGGTTTCAAGTCGTTTGCCGACAGCACGCCAATGGTGCTGGAACCGGGCGTGACCGTGGTGGTTGGACCCAACGGGTCAGGCAAGTCGAACGTCGTCGATGCCATTGCCTGGGTGCTCGGTGCTCAGGCGCCGAAGGCCGTTCGGTCCCAGAAGATGGACGATGTCATCTTTGCTGGCACCGCAAAACGCCCTGCGCTCGGCCGCGCCGAGGTGAGCATCACGATCGACAACGCCGATGGCACGCTCGGTTTGGAGTTCAGCGAGATCACCGTCACGCGCATTCTGTTCCGCACCGGCGAGTCTGAATACATGATCAATGGCGTCGGCTGCCGCCTGCTCGACGTGCAAGAACTCCTCAGCGACGCCGGCGTCGGCCGCCAGCAACACGTCATCGTCAGCCAGGGCCAGATCGACGCAGTCCTCAACGCTCGCCCGGAAGACCGCCGGGCAATCATCGAAGAAGCCGCGGGCGTGCTCAAGTTCCGCAAGCGCAAGGAGAAGGCCGAGCGTCGCCTTGATGCAACCGAGGCGAATCTGCTCCGGGTCCAGGACCTGCTGCGCGAGGTTCGACGTCAGCTGCGACCGCTGGAACGTCAGGCGAAGGCCGCCGAACGGCACGGTTCGCTTATTGAAGAACTCACCGCGCTGAAGACGTTCGTCTCCGGTCGTGAGATCGCTGGGTTGCGCGTGAAGCTCGAGGCTCTGGCCTCCACCAAGTTGGAGAGTTCAACCGGCGAGGGCGAACTCAAGTCCGCGCTCGCCGCGCTCGACACCGCGGTGATGTCGATCGAGGCACAGCTCACTGCGCGCGGCGCCAGCGACATCAGCGATCGTCTGCGACACGTCGAGCAACTCCGTGAGCGGGCTCGCGGGTTGGCGGCCGTGCTGGTCGAGCGGCGCCGTTCACTCGAACGCGACAAGGGACAGCTCCTCGACGCAGGCGTCGTCGCCAACCTCGAGGCCGATGCAGCCCGATTCCGTGAAGAGATCGAGAAGTCAACGGCTGAACTCGCCGAGCTCGAACCAGAGACCGGACAGCTCAGCTTCGACGAGTCATCGTTCCGCAGCGAACGCGAGAACATCCTCGAAGCGGTGCGTGAAGACCAGACCACCACGAAGGCAGCCAGTGCTGCAGCTGAGGTTCGCGGCGAGCTGCGGTCGATCACGTCAGCGGTCGAGCGGACCAACGGCGAACTCAAGCGGATGGTCGGCCGCAAGGAATCGCTCACCAACCGTTTGCAGCTCTCCCAGGAAGAGGCCACCCGGTTCCGAACCGACTGCGACGAAGCCGGTGCCGTCGAAGCTCCGCTCGTCGACGAAGTCGAGGCCGCTGAGCAAGCTGCCATGGAAGCGCAAGCAACATTCGAGGTGCGCCAATCGCTGCGTAACGACGCAGCCGAGGAAGCTTCACGATGGGCAGCCCGAGTCGAGGCCTTGCAGATGGCACTCGATGCCGCCCGCGCCCGAGCCGGTGCCGAACGGCTGCAGGGAGTCGACGGCGTGCTCGGCACACTGCTCGACCTGATCGAAATCGACGAAGGCTGGCAGCCGGTCGTCGAGGCGGCACTCGGCGAGTCGCTGACCGCTGTGGTTGTCGACGATCCCGCCGCCGGTCGACGCGCGTTGGATGCTCTGCGCAGCAGTGACACGAGCGGTGCGGTCATCGCGCTGGGGGCTCGCCCCGGAGCGTCGGCGGCGCCAACCCTGGGTGACCCTGTGCGGCCTCACGCCCGGAGCAAGCGTCCCGAGGTCGATGCGCTCCTTGATGGTCTGCTCGGCTCGGCGGTGCGGATCGACGAACTCTCCGACGCACTCGACGCGGCGATGCAACATCCCGAAGCCGTCGTGGTCACCGGCGCGGGCGACCGATTCGGACTCAGCGGCTGGCGGATCGGAGCTGCCGGTGGGGGAGCGACAGCGGCCGCGCTCGACGAGGCCACCGAACGATCGAACACGGCAAACGCTGAACTCGAGAGCGCTCGCGGCGCGGTGGCCGACGTGGAACAGACAGTACGTGCTGCGAAGAACACCGAGGCCGAGCTGGCCAAGCGACTCGATGCCAACGACGCACGGTTCAGCTCCGCCTCAGAAGGACTGTCGCGCACTCAAGGCGAGCAACGCGAGATTCAGGCAGAACTCGAAACGCTCGACCGCAATATCGCCGAGGCCGAAGCAAACATCGCACGCGAGCAGCAGCGGATCACCGAGATCGAGGCGCTGCTTCCGGCTCTCGAGAGCGACGAGCAGGCCGAGGCCGAGGCAGCTCGGGCGCGAGGCGAGCTCCGAGCCGAACTCGAAGCCCGCTCGGCGTTGTTGTCGTCGCGTCGTCGCGACATCGAGGTCCGACTCGCCGGTCTGCAGGAGCGACAGCAACTCAACCAGCGCCGTCTCGCCGAGACCGAACGTCGCCTCGAAGCCGACAAGGAAGCACGAGCGGCTGCTGAGAGCCAGCGGCTGGTCATAGAGCGTCAGATCGATGTCATCGATCGCCTCGCCGCACTCGTCGAGCAGCATCGCCATACCGTCGAAGGCCACTACGCAGAGCTGGCGGAGAAGCGTCGCAAGCAGAGCGACGAAGTGCGCGGGCTCACGACGGAGCTCGACACACTGCGTCGTGAGCGGTCCGAAAAAGAACAGGCGCTCGACGTGACGCGTGAGCGGGCGCGGAAGGCGGAGCTCGAAGAGGCTGAGGCAAAGCTGCGTCTCGAGACTGCCATCGAAACGCTGCGTCGTGAACTCGACATCGAGCCGGCCGTGGCCGAGGCTGCCGAGCTGCCTGAAGTTCCCGACGGCGCGACTCCAGCAGGTCGCGTCCGCGAACTCGAACGGGAGCTGCGCCTCCTCGGCCCGATCAACCCGCTCGCGCTCGAAGAGTTCAACGAGTTGCAGGCCCGCCACACCTTCCTCGAGGAGCAACTGGAAGATGTTCGCAGCACACGCCGCGAACTCGCTCGAGTCATCGCTGCGGTCGACGCAGAGATCCAGAACGTCTTCTCGACAGCGTTCCACGACGTGGCTCAGAACTTCACCGAGTTGTTTGGGCTGCTCTTCCCTGGCGGCAAGGGCAGTCTCAAGCTCACGCACCCCGATGACATGCTCAACACCGGCATCGAGGTCGAAGCGAAGCCCAGCGGCAAGAACGTCAAGAAGTTGTCGCTGTTGTCTGGTGGCGAACGCTCGCTGACGGCGCTTGCCTACCTGTTCGCGGTGTTCCGCTCGCGGCCCTCACCGTTCTACGTGATGGACGAAGTCGAGGCTGCTCTCGACGACGTCAACCTGCACCGCTTCCTCGGGCTCATCCAGGAGTTCCGCAAGGACGCCCAGCTCATCGTGGTCTCGCACCAGAAGCGCACGATGGAAGCTGGCGATGTGCTGCTTGGGGTGTCGATGCAGCCGGGCGGTTCGTCGAAGGTGGTCACCGAGAAGTCCGAGGCCGGACAGCTCGTCCAATAGGTCCGGTCACACGCGATGGCCCGGGGCGACCGTGAGTTTCAAGCCAGGGTTGCCAGCTGGCGCCCCGAACTCGAGTCGGCACTCCGCGGGCTCTATGGAGACCGCGCCGCAGCGATTGCCGACCGGCTGATCGGGACGGCGCGCGGTCGCCACGCCGCGCGAACCAAGGATCTCCGGCAACGGGATCGAGATCGCCTGCTGCGCCCAGACTGGTTCCAGCAGCCCGAGCGGGTCGGGTACATGGCGTACGTCGACAAGTTCGGCGGGGATCTCCGTGGGGTTCGTCAGCGCATTCCGCATCTGACCGAACTCGGTGTCGACGTGCTCCACCTGCTCTCACTCTTCGCCGGTCGCG
>JAJCXU010000060.1 GCA_029263275.1 Ilumatobacter sp. | reverse complement strand
CATGGGCTTGGAGACCAACCAAGTCGGCATACCCGTGCCCGACATCGCCGAGCTCAGCGCGCGCCTCGATCTGCCGCTGGGCTGTCTATCAGTCTTCGCTGGGGGCGACCATCTCGTCCATCAGCTGAGCCAGCTCTTGGTCGTGGATTGCCTTGCTGCCGGTGGCCGGGCTGCCTGACGGCGCACGGGATACGTGACGCAGGTCGTACCCCTGCTCTTTCACACGCCAGGTGTTGTGCTCGATGAAGTTCCAGGCGCCCATGTTCTCCGGCTCTTCCTGCAGCCAGCGGAGTTCCTTCGCGTTGGGGTACTTCTTCAAGATGCCGAGCATCTGCTCAGTCGGCAGCGGGTAGAGCTGTTCGATGCGCACGACGGCGACTGGCTCGTTGCGTTCATCGCGAGCAGCGATGGCGTCCCACGCAACCTTGCCGGAGCAGAACACGATGCGCTTCACCGCGTCAGCGTCGAGGTCACGCGGATCGTCGAGCACTTCCTGGAACGAACCCGTCGTGAGTTCATCGATGTGTGAGCGCGTCTGCTTCATCCGAAGACCGGACTTCGGCGAGAAGACGATCAGCGGTGTGTGACGCTCGGAGTGGACCTGACGACGCAACAGGTGGAAGAAGTTCGCTGCCGTGGTCGTGTTGACGACCTGCATGTTGTCTTCGGCTGCAAGCGTGAGGAAGCGTTCGATACGCGCCGAGCTGTGCTCAGGGCCCTGGCCTTCGTAGCCGTGCGGCAGCAGCAGCACGACACCGTTCTGCTGGTTCCATTTGTCTTCTGCAGCGACGATGTACTGGTCGATGATGATCTGGGCGCCGTTGATGAAGTCGCCGAACTGTGCTTCCCACACGACGAGCGCCTCACGGTTCGCATGGCTGTAGCCGTACTCATAACCCAGCGCGGCGTACTCCGACAACAACGAGTCGAACGCCCAGAACTTCGCATCGACGTTGTCCAGATTGTCGAGCGGAATCCACGCGTCGCCCGTCTCGAAGTCGATGAGGGCAGCGTGACGGTGGCTGAAGGTGCCGCGCCGTGAGTCCTCGCCCGTCAGGCGGACCGGATGCCCTTCTTGCACGAGCGAGCCGTAGGCCATGGCCTCGGCCAGCGCCCAGTCGACTTCGCCGTCGCCGTACATCTGAGCGCGAGACACGAACTGCTTGCCCAGTTTCGGGTGCACCGTGAAGCCCTCGGGGTAGTCGGTGAGCTTGGTGAAGATCTCGTCCAGCTTCGATCGGTCGACGCCAGTGGGGATGTGCGGCAGCACACCGACCGGCTGTGGCGGGCGAGCCGCCTTGATGTCGCCTGGGTCGTGCGAACGAGTCTCGTCGAGCGCTGTTTGCAGCTTGCCGTGGAAGTCGCTGAGTGCTTGCTCGGCCTCTTCGATCGTGATGTCGCCGCGGCGCACCAAGGTCTCGACGTAGAGCTTGCGAACGCTGCGCCGCTCGGAGATCGCCTTGTACATGAGCGGTTGCGTGTAGCTCGGATCATCGCCCTCGTTGTGGCCGTGGCGGCGGTAGCAGACCATGTCGATGACCACGTCTTTGTGGAATCGTTGGCGGTAGTCCCACGCGAGGCGGGCGACCTTGACGCACGCCTCGGGATCGTCGCCGTTGACGTGGAAGATCGGGGCCTGAACGGTCTTGGCCACATCGGAGCAGTAGATCGACGAGCGCGCGAACTGCGGCGCCGTGGTGAAACCGATCTGATTGTTGATGATGAGGTGGATGGTGCCACCGATGCGGTAGCCGCCGATATCGCTCATCGCCAGACACTCGGCGACGATGCCCTGGCCAGCGAACGCTGCGTCACCGTGGATCAGGAGCGGCAAGACCGGGAATGAGCCGGGCGGTTCGATCTGGTCTTGCTTCGCACGGGCCATACCCATGACGATCGGATCGACGGTTTCGAGGTGACTCGGGTTCGCGGCCAGCTCGATCTTGATGTCGGCTCCCGACTGGCTGACGTAGTTGCCCTTGATGCCGAGGTGGTACTTGACGTCGCCTGAACCCTGTACGGACGACGGATCGAGGTGCCCTTCGAACTCGGAGAAGATGGCCTCGTGGGACTTGCCCATGATGTTGGACAGCACGTTGAGGCGGCCACGATGCGCCATACCCATCACGGCTGAATCGAGGCCGTCGTCAGCGGCATGGCTGAGGATCTCATCGAGAATCGGAATGGCCGACTCGGCGCCTTCGATTCCGAATCGCTTCGTGCCCACGTACTTCGTGGCGAGGAACTTCTCGAACGATTCCGCTGCATTGAGACGCTCGAGGATGCGGTACTTCTCGTCCTTCGTCGGCTGCTCGTAGCCGTTTTCGACACGCTCCTGCACCCAGCTTTGTTCATCGGTGCTCTGGATGTGCATGTACTCCACGCCGATGGTGCGGCAGTACGCATCGCGCAACACGCCGAGCAGATCGCCCAACGGCATCTTGTCGACGCCACCGACTCCATCGGTGAGGAACTCGCGATCGAGGTCCCAGATCGTCAGGCCGTAGGTCGCCGGATCGAGTTCACGCGGCATGTGCGGCTCTTTCCACCGCAGCGGGTCGAGGTCGGCAATACGGTGGCCGCGGACGCGGTGAACGCGGATCAGCTTCGCCACGGCCATCTGCTTCGCGAGCATCGACTCTTCGCGATTCATGGCGCTCGTGTCGGGCCGCCACTTGACTGCCTCGTACGGCATGTCGAGTGAGGTGAAGATCTCGTCGTAGAAGTGGTGGTCGCCGAGCAGCAGTTCGTGCACGCGCTTGAGGAACAGGCCCGACTCGGCACCTTGGATGACGCGATGGTCGTAGGTGCTCGTGACCGTGACCACCTTGCTGACGCCCAGCGAGGAGAGGTTGCGGGTGTCGGCGCCTTCGAATTCGGCGGGATAGTCGATCGATCCAACGCCGACGATGACCGCTTGCCCCGGCATCAGGCGCGGCACGGACTGCACCGTGCCGATGCCGCCGGGGTTGGTCAGGCTGATGTTGGCGCCTTGGAAGTCTTCGACGGTGAACTTGTTGGCCTTGACCTTGCGGATGATCTCCTCATACGCCGCCAGGAAGCCGTTGAAGTCGAGCGTGTCGCAGTCGCGCAACACAGGAACCAGCAGTGTGCGGCTCCCGTCCTTCTTCTGGACGTCGACGGCCAAGCTCATGTTGACGTGATCGTTCTCGATCAGACGCGGCTTGCCGTCCTCGCCGAGCACGTAGGTGTTCTTCATCGCCGGAACGGCATCGGCGATCGCCCGCACGATTGCCCAACCAATGAGGTGGGTGAAGCTGATCTTGGTCTGGCCCGATCGGGCACGGAAGCCGTTGATCACCTTGCGGTTGACCTCGAGCAGCTTGGCCGGAACATTGCGGAAGCTCGTGGCGGTCGGAACCGTGAGGCTGGCATCCATGTTGCGCGCAATCGCTGCGCCGGCACCACGGATTGGCTTGCCAGGTTCTTCGACGGGCTCGGCGCTCGCTGCATCACCATTGGTCGATGGCGGCGCTGGGGCCGGCGTCGCTGCTGCCGTTGTGGCCGGGGCAGGGAGCGCGTCGGGGACGATCCCGTGGACCTCGGCATTGGCCTTGACCTGCGGAGATGCTGCCGCTGCGGCTGCCACGCTCGGTGCCTGGGAGTGATAGTCGGCGAAAAACTCCTGCCACGACTCGCTCACCGCGAGCGGATCCGCGACGAACCGCTCGTACATCTCCTCGACGAGCCACGAATTGGCTCCGAATCCTGAACTCTGAGCTGGATCGGCTGGTGCTGACACGCCCTGCAGGCTACTCCCCGGCTCCAACCCCACTCATCCCATCCGCCTCCCCTCCCCCATCACGCGTCCCCCACCCCTCCACCAGTCCGAAATCTGTTGCGAACGTGCCCTCAGCGGGCCGGCTCGCATCATTTTTGGAAGAGGCGGGAGTCGTCGGGGGTGCGGGACGGCAGACTGCGGCAGTGACGGTGGGGACGAGTTCGGATGTCGGATCGGGTGGCACCGACGACGTGACGACCCCGCGATCTGAATTCGCGTCCGGCGGGTGGATCATCCTGGCGTGGGCCAGCATCACCGCGGCGCTGACCGGACCCGGACAGACGATTGGTGTGTCGGTGTTCATCGACTTCTTCGTCGACGACCTCAGCCTCAGCCGATCCCAGGTCAGCGGCGCCTACCTCGTCGGCACATTGGCCGGCGCTGCCGCGCTGCCCACGATTGGCAAGCTCGTCGACGGCCGCGGCGTACGCGTCATGCAGGTCATCATCGGCGCACTCTTCGCCGCGGCACTGGTCAACATGAGCTTCGTCAACGGACTCGTGTGGCTCGCCATCGGGTTTGCTGGCATCAGGTTCCTCGGGCAGGGGTCGCTGACGCTCGTTTCGAACGTGACCGTGGCGCTGTCGTTCACCCGCCAGCGCGGCACCGCGATCGGGATCTTCTCGATGGTCACCAGCGGGTTGATGGCGCTGGTACCCGTGGCGCTCAACGCAACGATCGACGGGGTCGGCTGGCGCGACGCCTGGCTGTACTCAGCCGGCTTCATCGCGCTCACCGTGGTGCCGATTGGATGGTTCGGACTGCGGTCGCTCCCGACCGGAACCACCGTCCGCCGAGGCACCGAAGCGCCACCACCAGTCGCATCGGATGGATCGTTCACGCGGTCCGAGGCAGTGCGCACTCGATCGTTCTGGATGCTCGCCTCGGTGAGTGCTGCCGCGGGCATGCTCGGTACCGCCCTCAACTTCCATCAGATCGACCTGATGGGTGAAGCCGGGATCTCCGCGTCGTCGGCGGCCACGCTGTTCATCCCGCAGGTCTTGGGGTCGACGCTCGCCGGTCTGTTCGTCGGGTACCTGTCCGACCGGCTGGGAACTCGCTATGTGCCGTCGGCTGGCATGGCCCTCCTGGTCATCGCTCACCTCGTGGCCGGCGTCATGGCCCCAGGAGCCATCGCCATCATCTATGCCGTTGCGCTCGGAGGGATGGGTGGTGCTGTACGAACCGGGGTCGGCACGCTGTTGCCGTCGTGGTTCGGCACCGGCAACCTCGGGTCGATCCAGGGGTTGCTGACCTTCCTCAACGTGGTGGCGTCCGCCGTTGGCCCGGTCCTGCTTGCCGTCGCCCAGACAGGCTTCGGGAGCTACGGCCCCGCCGCAGCGCTCCTCGCCGTCATCCCCGGCGCTGCCCTCCTCTTCTCGCTCGGCACCGACTCGAACCGTCGTGAGATCATCTCCGAGTGACCGTCACACCCTCACTCTCATCCATCGACCTCGCTGCACTCCGCTCCCAACTCGAGGCCGCCGCCGTTCCGGGCGACGCCCCGATCATGCGGGCGTACATGAAGGACCGTTTCCAGTTCATCGGGGTGAAGACTCCGGCCCGTCGGGCGGTGTGCCACGACGCGCTGGCCGCTGCACGACGGAGCGACCAGGACGCACTGGTCGCGTTTGCCCAGTCGTGCTGGATGGAACCTGAGCGCGAGTTCCACTATCTCGGTGCCGACGCGTTGAAGGCTGGCCATCGCCACCTCGGCCCGACAGCACTTGCCCCACTCGCCGACCTGATCACCACCCATTCATGGTGGGACACCGTCGACTCACTGGCGTCGTGGCCGGTGGGCTCGATCGTGATGCGCCACCCCGAGACCGTGCCGGTCATGGACGAGTGGGTCACGAGCGAGAACCTGTGGATTGCCCGCACCGCCATCCTCCATCAACTGCGCGCCAAAGACGACACCGACCTCGATCGGCTCTTCGCCTATTCACTGGCTCGCGCTGGTGACACCGACTTCTTCATCCGCAAGGCCATCGGCTG
>JAJCXU010000059.1 GCA_029263275.1 Ilumatobacter sp. | reverse complement strand
GGAACTCTGGCCGATGTGAATGCTCCCACTCGCGCCACTGCGATATTGATCGACTCGTCGGACGCCCCCGCGGGCGCGCTTGATGCCTGTCTCGACGCGATCGGCCGCCGAACCGAGAATCCGCTCGTATATGCCGATGTCGGTACTGAGGCGGTCGATGCCGGACGGGGCGATTCCGCGTCATTCGATCTCGCATGCACGATCGACATGGCCGGGGCGTCGACCCGTGGCGAGCGCCTACAACGTCTGTACGAAGCTGCTCGTCGCGATGGCGCTCACCATGTTGTCGTCCTCGACGCGGGCATTCTTCCCGTGCGAAAGGGCTGGCTCGAAGCATTGGTCAGCCAGGTGGAAGCCGGCGCAGGGCTAGCGGCGTGCGTGCGTTCCACAGTCGTGTGCCTGTGCGTGCGCGTCGCCGACGTCGAGGGCGCTGGCATGCGCTTCGACGGGTCCCCTGAGAAGTCGCCAATGTCACAATTCGTCGACCGCGCGGCTGAACTCGGCGTTCCGATGGAGTATCTGCCTCGTTCCAATGGCAACGAACTGACCGACTTCTCAGGGGCGGTCTACGGTGACATCGTCTACGTTCCCGGTACGGACAGCTGGATCTCCGACGACGCCATGGACCCCGCGGGAGGGGAACGACGATCGACGCCCTTCAAACTCCGCCGGGATCACCAAGACGAGTTCGTCGAATGGATTCGCGGCGTCAAGGCGGAAGGGCGGGTGTTCTACGTGCTCGGCATGCACCGAAGCGGGACCAGCTCGTTGACGTCCTGCCTCGAACAGTGCGGCCTCTTTCTCGGCCATGCGACTCGTGTCCCGCTGCCGGACCAGCCGCGCGGGAACTTCGAGCGTCGGGACGCCAACACCATCAACAACGCGATCCTCGCGGCTTCGGGAGGTGACTGGCGACAGCCTCCCACGACAATCGAGGTGTCAGCCGAACATCGCGCAGCAATAGCGGAGCTGGTGGAGGGACTCCAAGCAGATGCTCCGGCCGGCCTCAAAGACCCGAGAACGTTGCTGACGATCGATGCTTGGCTCGAGGCAACCGCCCGCCCCGGACTGGTCGGCACGTACCGGCACCCGGAAGCCGTTGCGAAGTCCCTGTGGGACCGAAATCGAATTCCCGCCGGCGAGGCCTATGCGCTCTGGAATCACTACAACAGTTCCCTCGTCGAGCTGCATCAACGCCTCGGCTTCCCGCTCATCGAGTTCGATCTGTCGGACCGTGAGAGCTACGGGCGCAGGGTCGCGGCTCTTGCCCTTGAACTCGGGTTGGCACCGCGGTTGAGCGCCATCATCGGACTGTTGGAACAGCCGAATCGCGCTCGGATGATCCCGGCCGACGAGCCAGTCCCGCCGGTCTGCCAATCCACGTACGACTATTTGCGAAAGCATCGGTTCGAGCGGCGAGAGGACGTCGGTTCGCTGGCCGAAGCCTTGCTGGCCTGGGAGCAAGCCCATGCCACCACCGACGGACCTGCCAGCTCACGGACGTTCGGGGTGCGGATGTGGAATCTCGGCCGACACTTGCCGCGGCCTCTGCGCCTGTTCCTGTGGCGCGGATGGCGCAAGCTCGCGACCGTGACGCACAAGCCGTAGGCCATCTCGGACCGGACGCTCAAAAGTCGCCAAATCCGGCGCGCACACCACGCGCTGCGGCCCTCAGGTTCGGGCCTCGCGGTCCGATCAACAGCATCGAGATCACGAGTCTTGCCATGCGAACGAGATCGGCGCTGATCCACTGCCGGTTTGCGTTGGGCTGTCGATACAGCCAAACGGTGTTGCGAAACACGTAGAAGTACCGCTCCGAGGGGTGGCGTGGCACCGTGCGCCATCGGCCAGCCCAGATCCTTGCCGCGTGGTCTCCAACGGGGTGCTCCATCGTGGCGGCACACGATCCGTACGGTTGAAACCCAAGCCGTTTGGCACGCAGGAACCACTCAGTGTCAACTCGGTCGATGAACAGCGACTCCCTCCACCCGCCGACCGCGTCGATGGTGGTGAGTGGCACGAACGATCCCGACGAGATCAAGAGGTCGACCGGATGGACATCGACCGAACCGCCGTCGCACACCGGGCTCGTGAACCGGAACCAGCGACACGACACGAAGCCGGAGAGGGGGGCATGGCCGTCGCGCGAGTACCGCGAGCCGACGCCTGCAACCCGACTCGAGCGAACCGAGACGTACGCCGCCGCCAGTTGTTCGAGTGCGTCATCGGCAGGAATCGAGTCCTGGTCGAAGAAGACCACGAAGCCAGCGCCCCTCGACCGCACACGATCTACGCCAAGGTTCTGGGCGGTCGCGATCCCGGTGTTCTCGGTCAACGCGATCAGGTCGAAGCTGAATTCGTCGACCAGCGCGCGAATCTTCAGCCGCTCAACAGATCCGTTGTCGACGATCACGGTGTCACACCCCTCCAGGACGGAGAATTGCCGGCGCAGGCGTACGAGATCGGGGTCGAACACGACGACAACGACGTGCGTGCGGCCGAGAACCAGAACGACCTCATCAGCGTCTGGCCCTGGCGCAGCTTCAGCGTTGCCAGCCAAGGTCTCGCCCCAAGAAGTCGTAGAGCTGGTTGTTGGGCTCACGGTAAGCGTCGACCAGGCGTTGTCGAACGGGTTGATCGATCTCGTCAGGCAGGCTCGGGCTCTGGTTGAGCATCGGGAATGTGGCGTCGAACGGCGGCAGACCGAGGAAGTCGAGACAGCGGGTGTAGGTCTGTGCGGTGTGTGCGTTGAGTTCTGCAGTCGACAACACGAGTATTCGCTCCGGGGCGACATGAGTAAACCAAGGCGCGAGGTGATCCATGTACAGCCCGCGACTGAAGTACGAGAACCGGCGGTGGATCTCGCTGTCGTGATCCGGGTCCGCGGCGAGGAGCAACAGCTCTGGGCCGAGGCGCTC
>JAJCXU010000058.1 GCA_029263275.1 Ilumatobacter sp. | reverse complement strand
CCGTAGTACTCGTCGCGGAAGTTGGCGTTCAGGCGGCATCGATCCCCGAGCCTGCCGTCGGTGCGAAGCGGCCGCGGAACGTCGGGTACGCCACTGCGATCGGTGATGACGCGGGCCCATTCGCCCGGTGACGCCGAGGGTGTGCCGAACTCGAACAGCAATGCGCAGGTCAATACCTGAGCGTCGAAGACCCGCTCCCCGGTCCACCAGGACCAGCGCAGCGTGGCCTGCGCGTCGTACTTCGCCCGTACCTCCCCCGCGTCTCGCGCCGACAGCAACGATTGCGGCAGGACATACGCCACTCGCCCGTGCTCGGGCTCGACGATCTCCGCCGCGAGAGCGATGAACTCAACTGCGGCATCAGCGTACGGTCCTCCACCTCGCTGGCTGGCCCCTCCACGAGTGGTTGCGGCCGCCATCTGTGACAGGAAGGGCGGGTTGCCGATGACCACGTCGAACCGGCCCAGCGCGGGCCAGTCGACGGCCAACGCATCCGCACACACCACCTGATGGTCAGCGCCCGATCCGGCAAGCGCCTGCCGCGCCGCGTCAGCAGCCTCGGGGTCGATGTCGACCCCCACGACCTCCAGCTCCACACCCGTCTCGCGGAGGCGCTCGACCGCGGCGACGAGAAATCGACCGTCGCCACACGCGGGGTCGACCAGCCGGAGTCGACCCCGAGGCACCAACCCGCTCACGGAGGAGACCACGGCGTCGACGACGAGGGCGACCAGGTGGTCCGGTGTGTACCAGGCCCCCTGCAGCTTCCGGTCAGGGCGGGCCTGGTCCGCGTCACGATCGTCGGGGCCGACCTGGGCGGGTTGACTGCGTTCTCTCCCGCCCGACACGAGCGCAGACTACGGCCTGTGCTGGACCGTTGCCTAGAGTCGGCAGAGTGAGCGACCCCGCAACGGAACCGACCGCGGTGTCCGACTTCCTCGAGTCATCCGCCGATCGATACCTTTCGTTCGAACGAGACGACTGGGCTGCGCTCCGAGCAGCGACGCCGTTGACGCTCGGTGCTGCGGAGTTGGCCGAACTGCAGGGCATCAACGACGAGATCGACCTCGACGAGGTCGCGGCCATCTATCTGCCGCTCAGTCGCCTGCTCAACCTCTACGTCAGCGCCAGAATGGACCTCCACAAGGTGTCCGCGACCTTCCTCGGCACGATCGCCCCGAAGGTCCCCTATGTGATCGGTGTGGCCGGAAGCGTCGCTGCTGGCAAGAGCACCTTCGCGCGCATCTTGCAGGCGCTCCTCGGCCGCTGGCCCGATCATCCCAAAGTCGACCTGATCACGACGGACGGATTCCTGTATCCCAATGCAGTCTTGGAAGAACGCGGGATCATGAACCGCAAGGGCTTCCCCGAGAGCTACGACACGCGTGAGCTGCTGCGCGTGTTGCGCGAGATCAAGAGTGGACACCGCAACGTCAACGCGCCGGTGTACAGCCACGTCGTGTACGACATCATCGAAGGCGAACGTGTCACCGTCGACCAGCCCGACATCGTCATTCTCGAAGGTCTGAACGTGCTCCAGACCGCCGAGGGATTCACCGAGTTCGTCAGCGACTATTTCGACTTCTCGATCTACGTCGACGCGGACGAACCCGACATCGAGCAGTGGTACATCGACCGATTCCTGACCTTGCGCGGTTCGGTGTTCCAAGACCCCGACAGCTTCTTCAAGTTCTATGCAGAGCTGAGTGACGAGGAAGCCTTCGATGTCGCCCGCGGCATCTGGCGCGAGATCAACGGACGGAACCTCGCAGAGAACATCGCACCGACTCGCGACCGCGCCTCGCTCGTCCTACACAAGACCGCCGACCACCGCGTCGACCGCGTCCAACTCCGCCGCCTCTGACAGGCCCCACCGATCCGTCCAACCACCCAGCCATCCCAAAATTCGTGGTCAAAGTGCCCGCACAGGTCATCTTCGGCACGAATTTCGGACTCGCCGGACTGGGCAATCCCAAAATATGTTGTCAGAGTGCCCGCACAGGGCAGCCTCGGCACGAATTTCGGGGTGGGGCGGGGTCTGGTGGTGGTGATGGAGGTCAGGGGGCGGCGGCGATGCCGAGCCAGCTGGGGAGATCGGCGATCGAGTCGAGTTCAGCAAACTCCTCGTCGTGCTCATCGACCTGCTCGAGCGCCCAGGTGAGGTGGTACGGCACGTGGACTGCGTGCGCACCAAGCGCAAGGACGGGCAGGATGTCGCTCTTCACGGAGTTTCCGACCATCAAGAACCGTTCGGGCGCCACGCCGAGTCGCGTGAGGATCTTGGTGTAGGTGGGAGGATCCTTCTCGAGCAGGATCTCGATGTCGGTGAAGTGATGTTCGAGTCCTGACGTCGTGGCCTTGCGGGTCTGATGGACCAAGTCACCCTTGGTGATCATCACCGTGCGGACAGCACCGCTGACGGCGGTCAACACCTCCGGCACGTGCGGCAACACGTGCACCGGTTCGGTGAGCATGTGTTGGCCCATCTCGACGATCTCCTCGATCACCTCGACGGGCACCGTGCGGTTGCTCGCCGTGATCGCGGCACGAACCATCGAGATGGTGAACGCTTTGACGCCGTAGCCCGAGATCGACAGGTCGGCACGTTCGACCGCGCGGAGCGCATCGTCGACATCGACGCCAACGGGACAGTGCGGTCCGACCAGTTCGGCGAATCGGTGCTCGGCTCGATTGAACGAGTCTTCGCTCTGCCAGAGCGTGTCGTCAGCATCGAAGGCGACCACGTCGAACTGGTCGATCCGATTCACGTCAGTGCGGTTCATGACGACAAGTCTCGCCGATCACGGCGACCAAACCATCTCTCGATTCGGGCGGCCGGTCAGCGGTGGATGGCGTTGAGGTAGTTGTACACCGTTATTCGACTGACCCCCATCGCGTCAGCAACGTCTTCGACCGCACGCCGAAGGATGAACGCGCCGCGCTCGTCGAGGAGCCGAATCGCACGTTGTTTTCCCTCGCGGGACAGCAACGGCAGTTTTCCGCCGAGCTCGGTTTCGACGGCATCGATCAGCCGATCGAGTGCACCGTGCAGGGGCGGCATACGAACGACCGCAACAGCGACACCGTCCCAGATCAACGGCACATCGCTCGGCTCGGCCTCGTCAACGCTGACAAACGCGGCCCCGACCGCGTCGACGACCGGCTTCACAGCCCTGACAAGCGGATGCACGCCCGCAAGAGGATCGGGAGTACCGCTCACGACACCAGAGTATGCGACCCGGACACGAGTCGTTCACTCTCGGCCAATCAATCACACCGTTGGGCTGATCAACCAACCCCCATCACGCGGCGCAACTCGTCGGCACGGGCGGTGCAGTCCTTGCCGGCCACGCCGAAGGCGTCATTGAGTTTGCCCAGCGCCATCTTGAACGACCCGTTCCAATCCTCGACGAATCGCTCCCGCGCCGGGCCTTGCCAGGTTGTTGCATTGAGCACACCGTCGACGGTGCTCATCACCTGCGTGATCGTCTCGATCTGTCTGTTGAGGCTGAGGCCGAGGTTGTTGAGCTGTTCGGGATTGGCTCCGTACATGGTCATCGTCTGCTCCTTCTTTCGAGGTATGGGTCGCGGGGATGGCCCGTTCACTTCGAAAGTGGGCAGTTGCGCCGGGCAAGCGGAACGCGAGCTCTGCACTAGCGTCGGGACATGAGTCAGGATCCGAACGCGTCCTCATCCCCCGAGACCGACCCGATGATCTCGTCCGTGCGCGAACATGCCGCAGACTTCACCGAGGCAACGGTCAGCCTTCGACGATCGCTCCATGAACGGCCCGAGCTCGGCAACGACCTTCCGATCACTCGCGAGCTGGTGATGGAAGCGCTCGACGGGCTCGGGCTCGACGTCACGTTGCACGAGTCGACGAGCGGCATCGCCGCCACGCTGGAAGGCACATCGCCCGGGCCGACGATGTTGCTCCGCGGCGACATGGACGCGCTCGAGATGCCAGAAGACACCGGC
>JAJCXU010000057.1 GCA_029263275.1 Ilumatobacter sp. | reverse complement strand
CTCCGAAATCGAGCTGGCGTACCGCTGGGAACAGGAACGCGCCGGAGGGCCCCGCCCGATGCTCGCCGTCACGGCGACCGATGGCAAGACCACCACGACGAAGCTCGCTGTGCACCTGCTCGATGCAGCGGGCATCCGCTCGGTCGACGCGGGGAACACGGACACGCCTCTCGTCGACGCCATCGACGCCGTCGACGAGGATGGCAACGAACGGTATGACGCCTTCGTCGTCGAGTGCAGCAGCTTCCGTCTCGCCTGGACCCCGACGTTCCGAGCCGACGCCGCGGCCTGGCTCAACCTGCAACCCGACCATCTCAACTGGCACCGGTCGATGAACGCCTACGAGGCCGCCAAGGCACAGATCTTCGCCAATCAAACCTCCGCCGACGTGTCGATTGGCTTCGCGGACGATCCCGTCGTGATGGCACGGTTGGCAACAGCACCTGGACGCGCGTGCAGTTTCGGCGCGGCAGACGCCGACTACCGAGTCGACGGAGACGCACTCGTCGGCCCGAAGGGCCCGATCGCTCCGCTCGCATCGCTGCGTCGACAGCTCCCTCACGACGTGACCAATGCGCTGGCTGCAGCGGCGCTCGTGCTGGAGACCGGCCTGGCCGACGCTCCGGCTGTGGCGCGTGGCTTGGCGACGTTTGTCGGTCCGCCGCATCGCTTGGAACTCGTCGAGACGATCGGTGGCGTGGAGTGGTACAACGACTCGAAGGCGACGACGCCGCACGCCGCATCGGCGGCGATCAAGTCGTTCGATCGGATCGTGCTCATCGCGGGAGGAGCCGACAAAGGCGTTGACCTCTCATCGATGGCTGCTGAGCCCGAGCGATTCGCTGCAGTCATCGGCGTGGGCACCACCGCTCCGAAGATCGTCGAGCTGTTCATCGCTGCTGGCGTTGCCCCAGCGCGAGTCGTCGACGTCCACACGTTGGAACAAGGCGTGGCGCAGGCGGCCGATTGGGCCACCGCTGGAGACGTCGTCCTGCTCTCGCCGGGGTGCGCCAGCCTCGACCAATTCACGAATTTCGAAGTACGGGGCGACACGTTTCGCCACTTGGTGGCCGGTCTCGCGCAGACCGAGCCGGCCGACAATTCTCAGGAGGTTTCTGCATGACGTCAACACTCACCGTTGCCGACCGTCGCCGGGCGGCGCTGGAACGCCGAGCCGCAGGGTCGCCTGCTCGCCCGACCGCAGTACGGGCCCCTCGGGTCAAGTCCCACGCTGCGGAGCGACGCCCGTTACTCCGGCCTGCGCGGGACGCGACGAAATCTGCCTGGAAGACCCGCGAGAAGCTCGGTCCACCGCCGGGCACGTTCTACGTCATCGCCGGCATCGTCGCAGTGTTCGTGATGCTCGGCTTGGTGATGGTGTTGTCGGCGTCAGCAATCACGCAGGTCAACGTCGGAAACTCGCCGTACGCGGTCTTCGGTCGGCAGGCGATGTGGGCGGGCCTCGGGCTTGCTGGCATGGTCTTCGCCACCCAAGTGCCGTACACGATCTGGCGTTCTCTCTCGATCCCACTCGCCCTGCTCGGTATCGGAGCGATGGCACTGCCCTTCGTGCCCGGCGTCGGTGTCAGCATCAACGGCGCACGTTCATGGGTTCGCGTCGGCGGGTTCTCGATGCAGCCGTCGGAGTTCCTCAAGCTGGTCGTGGTCATCGTCGCCGCCGACCTGCTGACTCGCCGTGCCCGCGGGATGGCCGATCGCACCCGCACACTGTTGCCCATCACCGTGGTTGCCGGGCTCGCTGCGGCGCTGTGTCTGGTACAGGGCGACCTCGGCTCGGCCATCGTTATCGGCGCGATTGTGTTGAGCGTGGCCTGGATCGCCGGACTGCCGATGCGTCAGATCTCGATGCTCGGGTTCGTGGCCGCTGTTCTCGCGCTGCTCTTCGTCGTCTCGGACCCACGCCGGTTGAACCGGTTCACGGCCTTCAGGAACATCGAGGCGCACAAGGACTTCGAGGCCTACCAGCTCTACCAAGGTCTGATCGGGATCGCGAACGGTGGCCTCACCGGCTCCGGCATCGGCGGTAGTAAAGCTAAGACAGGGTTTCTTCCCTACGCGCACAGCGACTTCATCTTTGCGATCATCGCCGACGAACTCGGCATGATCGGAGCGGGCGCAGTCATCGGTGGCTTCATCCTGCTCGTTGCCTTCGGTGTACAGACAGCACTCGCAGCTCCGGATCGCTTCGGCATGCTGCTCGCTGGCGGCATCTCGGCCTGGTTCGGGGTGCAGGCGATCGTCAACCTCGGGGGAGTCACCGGCCTGATGCCGGTGACCGGCCTCACCCTGCCCTTCTTCTCCGCCGGCGGTAGCTCGCTCTTCGTCAGCATGTTCGCTGCTGGGTTGTTGCTCAGCGTCGCACGCCGCGCGATTCGTACCTGATGGACACGACGTTCGCGGTCGTCACCGGTGGAGGCACAGCAGGGCACGTACTGCCCGCCCTCGCCGTTGCCGAGGCATTGGTCGCCCGCGGTCACGACCCGGCGACCATCGTCTACGCCGGATGTGAACGGGGGATGGAGACTCGGCTGCTCCCGGCAACGCCGTTCCGACACCGCTTCTATGACGTCGTCGGACTACAACGCAGCCTGACTCGACGCAATCTGGGCTTCGTGCCGAAGCTGTTTCGCAGCACGCGTCGAGCCATCGCAGACTTCCGAGCTGACCGACCCGCGGTGGTGGTGTCGGTCGGCGGGTACGCCAGCATGCCGTCCGTCTTCGCGGCGCGCCGACTGAAGGTGCCGGTCGTGGTCGTGTCGTACGACCGCACGCCGGGGCGGGCCAGCCGGCTCTCGGCGCGACGCGCCGTCGCGTGTGCTGTGGCATTCGAGAACTCACCGTTGCCACGCGCCGAGGTGACCGGTGCACCCGTTCGCCAAGCGATCTTTGATGTCGACCGCGTCGCCGGCCGCGCCGAGGCTCGCTCGCGGCTCGGGCTGCCGTCAGATCGTTTCGTCGTTGCAGTGATGGGCGGTTCACAAGGGTCCGGCGTGCTCAATGGCGCCGTCGCTGACTACCTGCACCAGCATCTCTCGGACACACAACTCGCTGTTCGGCAGGCCGCGGGGGAGCGCTTCCTCGATTCGATCGAGCGCGTCGGCAACAGCGATCAGGACAGTGATGAGGCCGGTGTGCTGCACCAACTCATCGGGTACGAAGACGACATGGCGTCGGTCTATGCCGCAGCCGATGTGCTGATCGGTCGAGGCGGAGCGAGCACCGTGCACGAGGTCGCTGTCACCGGCACGCCCGCAATTCTCGTGCCGTGGCCGAATGCCGCCGACGACCATCAGACCGACAACGTCGGGTGGCTGAGCGAACAAGCTGGTGCCATCCTGCTCCCCGAGGCCGATCTCAACCGTCCGGGAGTCGGTCTTGCTGACACGATCGAGCGGCTTCGCGGCAATCCAGACGAACTCGCCGCCCTGAGCGCCGCCGCCAGCCGACGGGGCGATGTCCATCGATCTGGCGCATTGGCAGCGTTGATCGAGCGCGTCGCTCTAACCTCTGCTGCATCGTGATGCCTGTCCCGCCGCTCGACCTCTCGATTCCGCACCGCCTCCACGTCGTCGGCATCGGCGGACCCGGAATGAGTGCCATTGCCATCGCCCTGGCCGAGATGGGCCACGACGTGTCGGGGAGCGACCTTCGCGAACACCCGGTGCTCGAACGTGTACGTGCTGCCCGAGCGCGCGTGCACGTCGGACACGATCGCAACTACGTCCACGGTGTCGATGCCGTCACCGCATCGACGGCCATCCCGGCCCACAACATCGAACTCGACGAGGCCCGCAACACGGGGGTCACGGTGCTCCGACGGGCTGGCATGTTGGCCTCGATCTGCGGCCGCGCCAAATCACTCGGTGTCGCTGGAACGCACGGCAAGACCACCACGACCTCGATGTTGATGTTGATGTTGGCTGAGGCGGGGCTGCGACCGAGCTTCATCGTCGGCGGCGATGTCACCGATGTGGGCACCGGGGCGCACTGGTCAGGCGGGGAGTGGCTGGTCGTCGAGGCCGACGAGAGCGACGGCACCCATCTGGAGTTGCCGCTGTACGGCACGATCATCACCAACATCGAAACCGATCACCTCGATCATTACGGCAGCTTCGAGAGCATCGTCGAGAGCTTCGACGCCTACCTCAGTCAGATCGCCGGGCCCAAGGTGGTCAGTGCCGACGACGACATCGCCAGCAAACTCGGAGCGCAGCACGGCGCCACGACATTTGGCCTCGGCGAGCACGCAGACATTCGCGGGGTCGACGTCGAAGCCACCGACGGATCGTTCACGTTCGGGGTCGAACGCCGGATCGGAACCGGGACCGAGCGGCTCGGCACCATGTACGTGCCGAGGCGCGGCATCTACAACGTGCAGAACGCACTCGCTGCCACGGCGATGGCCTTGGAGATCGGCGTCGACTTCGACGACATCATGGCGGCACTCGCCAAGTTCGGCGGCGTCGCACGCCGGTTCGACGTCCGTGGTGTCGATGCTGGGGCGACCTTCGTCGACGACTACGCCCACTTGCCGACCGAGATCGACTCGGTGCTCACTGGCGCCCGCGACAGCGGCGACGGCTGGAACCGCTTCATCGCCGTCTTCCAACCCAATCGGTTCAACCGCATCTCAGAGATCTGGCGCGACTATGCCGACGCGTTCGGTCAGGCCGACCTCGTGGTGCTCACCGAGATCTTCGCATCCGGCACGACACCCATCCCGGGCATCACCGGCAAGCTGATCGTCAACGCTGTCACCGAAGCACACCCCGAACTGCGCGTGATCTGGCTGCCGGACCGATCCGACCTCGTGTCGTTCGTCGCCAAGGAAGCCCGATCGGGCGATGTCGTGATTTCGATGGGGTGTGGCGACATCGCATCATTCCCGTCAGAAGTGCTCGATGCCCGCAGATCTGTCTGACATGGCGTCGGATCACGACCAAGCGGTCGAACGCGCCACCGAGGTCCTCGGATCGCTCGCACAGCCGAACGTGCCGATCGGCCCGATGACGACCTACCGCGTGGGCGGTGCCGCCGACCTGTTCGTCAAGCTCAGCGAACGTGATCAACTCCCGCTGGTCGCTGCCGCATTGCGGGCAACGGACCTGCCGCTCCTCGTCATCGGCCGCGGATCGAATCTGCTGGTCGCCGACGCCGGGTTCAGAGGGATCGCTCTGTCGATCGCGGGGATCTGCGACGACATCGAGATCGACCTGGAAGCGTCCCGTGTGACCGCGGGAAGTGGTGTGTTGCTCCCTGTGTTGGCTCGACGAACTGCATCGGTTGGCCTGACCGGATTCGAGTGGGCCGTCGGTGTGCCAGGTTCCGTCGGCGGTGCGGTCCGGATGAACGCAGGTGGCCACGGGTCGGACATGTCGGCATCGCTGACATCGGTCACGCTGGCTGACCTCACCGCCGAACGAAACGGTGGCATCGTGCAGTCGATGGATGCCGAACAACTCGGGCTGCGCTTCCGCGGCAGCGGACTCGCACCGACGCAGTTGATCCTCGACGCCACGCTGCAACTCGCGCCGGGAACTCGGGAGGCCGCTGAGACGGAACTCAGCGAGATCGTGCAGTGGCGGCGGGCCAATCAGCCCGGCGGGCAAAATGCCGGGTCGGTGTTCGTCAACCCGGTGCCCGGTGAGGTCACCTGCGGTGCCTTGATCGATGGCGCAGGCCTCCGCGGGTTTCGGCTCGGGTCGGCGACCGTGTCGGAGAAACACGCCAACTTCATTCAGGCCGACGAGGACGGCAGCGCCGACGATGTCCGAGCGCTGATGCGCGTCGTCCGTGATCGGGTGGAAGCCTCGTCCGGCTGGCGATTGCGCAGCGAGATCAGGTTGGTCGGCTTCGAGGACGACTTCTGATGTTTGGACGTAAGAAGTCCGCTGAACGCCCCGCTGGCGAGCCGACTCCAGCTGGCGGACGCGTGCGTCCCGAGGACTCGGTGCTCGACGAATTGTCCCGGGCTTTCGGAACTGCCGGCGGAACCCAGGACGACA
>JAJCXU010000056.1 GCA_029263275.1 Ilumatobacter sp. | reverse complement strand
TCGCCCGGCTCGGGTTCAGCGACGTCATCGAACGACCCGACGGCAAGTACCCCGTCGATCCATTCATTGATCACGGCAAATTCGTCGGTGAGCTCAGAGGGAATCGCCGAGGCGATTGCCTTGAAGTACGCCTTGCCGACGCGGATCTCTGCGGTGTCATCCGTGGTCGGTTGCGGACGATTGTTGATGACGTGGATCGCGAAGCAGAACGGGGCGATCTCGGGATCGACTGCTCCGCCGCTGCCCACGTCGAGATCTTCGCCGAAGTACGGCGTGGGGTTGCCGCTCTGATCCTCGTCGAACGTGATCACCGGAATCTCGAAGTCGAGCGCGGCTTCGGACGCTGAGGTCGTCGCTGGCGGATCGACGGGCTCAGATACAGCGGCGATGCCAAGACCGAGGCACTTGGCGTCGACATAGGCGTTGATCCCGTCCGCTGCATCATCGACGATGTCAGCCGAGTCTTCGATCGTGATCTGTCCCTGGCTGGAGATTGCCTCGTCGAGGAACGCCAGCATGGTGTCGAGGTGGCCGATGATCGGCTCGGGGGCAAGCGTGCGGAGCTCAGTGATCCAGCTCTGCACGACGACGAACACCTCGGCCTCGTCGCTCGGGAACGGGCGCTCGTTCATGTCGTCGAGGAGTGTGCAGAACGGCTCGTCGGCGGGCGCCCGGACGAATGGTGCGATGTCGTCGTCGCTGGGCTCGGACGAGGTGTCGTTGGAGCCAGCGGAAGTCTGGGCGTCTGCCTCCGTTGCGCTGCCGAACAACGGTCCGGCGTCGATCGGCTCGGACTCAAACGTCACGACGTCGCCACTCGCCGGCACCGTGGTGGTCGTCGTGGCGGCGGCGATGGTCGTGGCGGTGATGATCGGGGCAGTGGACTGCACGGCGGAATCGCTACTGGCAGAACAGGCACCACCGAGGAGCGCGAGGGCGATGATCGGGAGCGTCGGTCGAAACGTCATGGTGAGTCAGACGATACGGCGCTCCGGTTTGTTCCCAGTACGACCAACTCACGACGGCGACGACCTCTTCGCTACCTTTCGTCCATGACCGTGACCGATACGACGACGATCCTCTCAGCGGACGAACAGCGAGTGGTCGACCTGACCACGGAGTTGCTCGAGAGCTTCCCGCCGGCTGACACCGCAGCACAGACGTTCCTTGGGGAGCAGTTCGATCGCGGACTCGCGTGGGTGCACTTCCCCGAAGGCAATGGCGGGCTCGGCCTCAACCCAAAACTGCAGCGGCTGATCAACGAACGGATCTTCGGCGCCGGCGGTCCGAACGCGATGTACCGGAACCCCATCGGTCACGGCATGACCGGCCCCACGGTTGTTGCCTGGGGGAGCGATGAGCAGAAGCAGCGCTACCTCCGTCCGCTCTTCACCGGCGAGGAGATCTGGTGCCAGCTGTTCTCGGAGCCAGGGTCGGGTTCTGACTTCGCTGGCCTCTCCGCGACCGGGGTACGCGACGGCGACGACTGGGTCTGCAACGGACAGAAGGTGTGGACCACCTTGGCCCACCTGTCGAAGTGGGGCCTGCTCGTCGTCCGCACCGATCCGCAGGCGGTGAAGCACGCCGGTCTCACCGCGTTCGTGGTCGACATGCACGATCCGACGGTCGACATCCGCCCGTTGCGTCAGATGACCGGTGAAGCCGAGTTCAACGAGGTGTTCTTCACCGACACGCGTATCCATGAAAGCGAATTGCTCGGCAAGGCGGGCGATGGGTGGCGGGTCTCACTCACGACGTTGATGAACGAGCGCCAGTCGATCGGCGGAGGCATGCCTGCCCGCGGGTCCGGCACCATCACCGCGCTCACCCAGGCATGGGACGCCGCCTCGGCGGAGACGAAGACGCCGACTGCCCGCGACCAGGTGACCAAGCTGTGGTGTGAAGCCGAAGTGCTTCGACTCACCAACATTCGTGCCAATCAGAATCGCAAGATGGGCGACCCGGGCCCGGAAGGATCGATCGGCAAGATGGCAGGCGCCGTCTTGAACCAGAAGATCTATGAGGGCGTCATGGACCTGCTCGGTCCTGAGGCGATGTTGTACGGCAGCTACGAGATGATCCGACCCGAGACGGCGATGAACTCCGACACACTCCAGAAGGCGTTCTTGCGGAGTCGTGCCAACACGATCGAGGGCGGCACGACCGAGGTCATGGCGAACATTCTGGGCGAGCGTGTGCTCGGGCTGCCGGGCGATGTGCGAGTCGACCGTGATGTGCCGTGGGCCGAGGTGCCTCGCAACTGATCCACCTAGTCGAGCAGGCTGGCGAGGACGTCACTTGCACCGAGGCTTCGGTCGTCCATCCCCGGGCGGTCGAGCAACGTGCCGCCCAGCAGGACTGTTGACGCCATCTCGATGGACGACTGCAGGTCTCGAATGTTTCGAGGCGGCGGAAAGTACTCGTCTTCATCAGTCACGTGGACCAGTTCGATGCCGTTGCGTGGCGACAGGAACTCGACGACCGCCTCGACCAATTCTTCGGGAGCCGACGCACCCGCGGTGACCCCCACGATGCCGCTCAGCGTGCCCGGGAGTTCTCCGACGTCGTTAATCCGGTAGACGCGTTCGCAGCCCTCTTCGATGGCGAGTTGTTCGAGTGCCCGGGTATTCGAGGAGTTGGCCGATCCGATGACCACGATGGCGTCGCAGCGGTGTGCAAGTTCCATCAGCGCCGCCTGCCGATTGGTCGTGGCGAAGCACAGGTCGCTTCGGCCAGGGGTCCAGACGTTGGAGAATCGTTCCTTCACCGCAACGGCGACGCCCTCCCAGTCCCGGTGCGACAGGGTGGTCTGTGCGAGCAGGGCAACGGGCTGCTCGATCGGATCGAGCGCAGCAACTTCTTCGATTGACTCAACCCGATCAATTGCATCGGGCGCAACGGCCATGGTGCCGATGGCCTCCTCGTGGCCCTGGTGGCCGACATAGACGATGCGGTACCCCTTGCCGGCACGGACCTTGACCTCGTGGTGGACCTTGGTCACCAGCGGGCAGACCGAATCAACGACGTAGGAACCGCGGGCGCGAGCGGCTTCGAGAATCGCTGGTGGAGAACCGTGCGCGGAGAGCATGATCGGGCTCCCAGGCGGCACGTCGTCGATCGCGTCGACGAAGACCACACCCTGCGCCTTGAAGCGATCGACAACCAGGCGGTTGTGCACGATCTCGTGATAGCAGTACACCGGGCCAGGGAAGGATCGAACCATCCACGCCAGCGCCTTGATCGCCATCTCCACGCCGGCGCAGAAACCACGTGGTTCAGCGAGCAGGATGCGGTCGACGCGCCCCGATGGTGTTGACGCCTCGGGGCCCGGCTCCGCAGTGCTGCTCATCCGGTCCGAAATCTACCTGGTGAGGGCGGCGGTAGCCTGGCTGCTCCCATGTCCACCGTCTCCGACTCTCCTGCTGGCACCGCCACGAGTGGCCTCGCGCCCATCGTCGCGTCGGTCGTGCAGGGCTCACCGGCTGACCTCGTGGGCGTGGAGCCTGGCGACGAGATCCTGCGCGTCAACGGCGACGTGCCACGCGACATCATCGAGTGGCAGCTCGCCACCGATGAGGCCGATGTCGAACTCGACGTGAGCCGTGGCGGTCTCGATCTCTCGATGACGATCGAGAAGATTGCCGGCTCATCACTCGGCATCGAGGTGTCCAGTGCGGTCTTCGATCGGGTTCGTACCTGTGACAATCACTGCGAATTCTGTTTCATCTACCAACTGCCCAAGGGCATGCGCCGCAGCCTGTACTTGAAAGACGACGACTACCGGTTGTCGTTCCTCTACGGCAACTTCACCACGCTGACGCGCTTCACCGAGGCCGACCTCGAGCGGGTCGTCACTGAACGGCTGTCACCGCTCCACGTCAGCATTCACGCGACCGACCCTGACATCCGCAGCGCAATGCTCAAGAACCCACGAGGCGGCATGAGCCTGCGTTGGCTCCGAGCCCTTCTCGACCATGACATCGCCGTCAAGGGACAGATCGTCGTGTGCCCGGGCGTCAACGACGGCGCGGTCCTCGATGACACGCTTGCTGGAGTGCTCGACCAGTACCCCGAACTCGATTCGGTCGCCGTGGTGCCACTCGGGATCTCCAAGTTCAACGCCGAGTCGGCCATGCGGTTCCACACGCTTGCAGAGGCCCAATCCGTGGTCGACACGGTCGACGACTGGCAAGACATCTTCCAGACCACCCTCGGCAAGCGGATGGTCTACGCCGCCGATGAGTACTACCTCATGGCCCAGCGCCCGTTCCCCGCCGCGGAACGATACGACGGCTTCCCGATGCACGAAGACGGCATCGGTATGGC
>JAJCXU010000055.1 GCA_029263275.1 Ilumatobacter sp. | reverse complement strand
CGATTGGCTCCTGGATGCAGCAAAACCCCTGCGTGACGTCCATTTCTCCGCACCCGCAGCCCAAGTGTGATTACGTCATGACGATTTAGCTGACGTGCTCCAAGCCTTCGGCGTCGCGGTGAGGTACGTGTTGGGCTCGAACACTGCGTGAGGCTGTCGTCTCGGCGTTGTCAGGGCGGCGGCTAGTGAGTCCTGGAGGGTTGGGGTTCCTCTGGTGCGGTACGTGGGAGGCACTGGGTGGTCAGGTGGTGAATGATCGGCGACCGGGCCTCTGCGAGGCGGGTCGCCGATAATTGTCGTTATGTCAATTGTCCGTCACGCGATGGACATATGCTCTCCGAACTGTCAAAATGACCCCTGCGTCTCCTCTTCTGGTGTTTGACCAGGGGTTTTTGATTGTGTCCGGTGGGCGGACCTCGGTGAGTAGCCGAGATCGACAGGATGAGCGACCTCAATCTTGGCCTGAGGGTTTGATGTGTAGCGCGGGTGGACCGATAACTCTTCTATGCAGGGAGCAGGTCGTCCATGACCAAACAGGTGACCCCACAGACGCACACAACTCGATCTCATCGGCTCCGTCGCGCACTCGTACGCACTGCGTGTGGTGCGCTCGTGGCGAGCGTCGGCTGGTCAGCGATGGCAGACGGCGTGCACGCGGCTCCCGCTCCCCTGCAGGCCCCAATTCTCTCGCAAAGTCTGGTCGGGTTGCGACAGGGCTCGGTGGGTGCAGAGGTCAAGGCAGTGCAAAACGCTCTCCTGGCTGCGGGTGTGCCCGTACCCGGCGGCGCCGACGGCAAGTTCGGCTCAGCGACACGTGGTGCAGTCATTGCATTTCAGAGTCTGAAGGGTCTCGCTCAGAGCGGAGAAGTCGACGAGCCCACGGCTGTGGCCCTGGGCCTGACCACGAGCGGCTCAGGCGGCGCGACTGGCGTCGTCGCAGTGAATGGCCTGCAGCACGGCGCGACCGGTGACGCAGTGAAAGAACTCCAACAGAAGCTCTCTGCGGCCGGCGTCTACGTCGCCGGCGGCGCCGACGGCAAGTTCGGCAATGGCACGAAGACCGCGGTGTCGAACTATCAGCGCTGGAACGGTCTGACCGTCTCCGGCATCGTCGACGCCGCAACAGCGTCGAAGTTGGGTCTGTCCGGCTCGTCCGGTGGCACGACCACGCCGCCACCTGTCGTGACTCCCCCGACCACCCCTGCGTCGTCGAACCCCTATGTGGGCCTCGCTCAGGGCGCCCGCGGTCAGCTCGTCAAGGATCTCCAGTCAGCGCTCATCAGCGCTGGCGTGAACGTTCCGGGCGGTGCAGATGGCGTGTTCGGCGGAGCGACCAAGGCCGCGCTCTCGGCATACCAGCAGGTCAACGGGCTGGGCGTCAGCGGCGTCGTCTTCGAGGCCACCGCCAACAAACTCGGCCTGGGCGTTGTCGCCCCTGATCCCGTCACTCCGACCGATCCCCCACCCGCCGACCCACCGGCTGCTTCGAACCCCTACGTCGGTCTCAAGGTCGGCGCTCGTGGCGTACTCGTCAAAGACCTCCAGACCGCTTTGATTTCCTCGGGCATCAACGTTCGCGGTGGTGCCGATGGCGTGTTTGGCAATGCCACGAAGGGCGCACTCTTCTCCTACCAACAGTCGAACGGCCTCACCGCCACCGGGGAAGTCGATGCGGCGACCGCGGCACAGCTCTCGTTGGGCGACGCTGTGGTCACTCCTCCCCCAGCTGACCCCGTCACGCCGCCAGTGACGCCCCCTGTCGTGGCGTCGGGGAACCCCTACGTCGGCCTTGCTGTCGGCGACAAGGGCGAACTTGTCAAGGACCTGCAGAAGGCGCTGATGGACACCGGTCTGGTTGTCCGCGGCGGTGCGGACGGCATCTTCGGCAATGCGACCAAGTCGTCGCTGGAGGCGTTCCAAAGCGTGAACGGCATCGCTCAGACCGGCGTGCTCACCGAGCAAGGCGCGAACATCCTCAACCTTGGTGTGTCCACGCCTGCCGATCCGACTCCGCAACCCAACGGGTTCGCTGGAACGCCGGACGGTTTCCCGCTCAAGGGCGAGTCGAGCGAGCGCGTGCGTGTGATGCAGCAGCTCCTCATCGATTGGAAGGTCAACCTCGTCGGCGGCGCCGACGGATCATTCGGCAATGCGACCGCTACGGCCATCAGCAAGTTCCAGCAGACTCACAGTCTCACCGTCACCGGGACGATCACGCAGGAGACGGCCGACAAGATGGGCCTCGCCCCATCGAGCGCCACTCCCCCGCCAGCGACGGGAGCGATTGTGATGGATCGCTTCCCGGTGCAGGGAAAGTGCTACTTCGGCAATACCTGGCATGCGCCTCGTGGCAACAATCGAGTACACGAAGGCGTCGACATCATCGCCGCTGAAGGAAATCTTCTCTACGCCGTCGTCGACGGCACGATCACCAAGCAGTACTGGGACCAACCCGGTGCATTGGCCGGCAACGGCCTTCGTGTTGCCCAAGATGACGGCACCTACTTCACCTACCTGCATATGAGCGCATTCGCTCCCGGTATCGGGGTTGGCACGAAGGTCACCGCTGGCGATGTCATTGGCTTCATTGGCAACACCGGCAGCAGCGCAACGCCGCACCTGCACTTTGAGATTCATCCCGGCGGTGGCGCAGCGGTCAACCCCTATCCCTACGTCAAGGCGATCGATGACTGCAGCAACACGACCCCGCAGTACCAATCGTCGTTCACCTGATCAGCGCAGGTCAATCTGCCAGCCGTTCGGCGCGCAGCGCGGATCGGCGGATCTTGCCGGCGTCGTCGCGGAGCGCCTCATCCACGTACTCGACTGATCGTGGCAGCTTGTAGGCCGCCAGCCGTTCGGCGAGGAAGGTCAACAACTCGGACTGAGTGACTGCACCCTCATCAGCCTGCACGATGGCATGCACGTCGTTGCCCCGATCTTCGTCGGGAAGCCCGATCACCGCGCACGAGTGCACCTCGGGGTGCTCGTTGAGCGCATGCTCCACCTCGGCTGGGTAGATGTTCGCACCGCCGCTCAGGATCATGTCGGCCACACGGTCGCCCAGGTACAGATACCCCTCGGCGTCGAACCAGCCGATGTCGCCCAACGATTCCCAACCCCCGTCCAGCGTCTTGGCTTCGGCGCCGAGGTATTGATACGTCGGGGTGTCTCGCCCGGATCGCATCCAGACCTCACCCTGCTCGCCCACCGGAAGGTCGTTGCCGTCTTCGTCGCAGATCTTCATCTCCCCGGACGTGACGCGACCGACGGACCCGCGATGCTCCAGCCATTCGGTACCCGTGATCATCGTGACCGCCTGGGCTTCCGTGCCCGCGTACAGCTCGAAGATGCGCTCGGCTCCGAGCCAGTCGATCCAGGCCTGCTTCAGCCAGGCGGGGCAGGGCTCGGCCAGGTGCCAGACGACGCGCAGCGAGGACAAGTCGAAACCCAATCGGACCTCGTCGTCGAGACGAAGAATTCGCTTCATCATGGTGGGGACCATGTAGACGACGTCACACCGATGCTCCTCGATCGACGCCAGCGTCGACTCGGCATCGAATCGAGGCAAGAGCACGACGTGATTGCCGTTGAGTAACGCTTGGCAGGCCCACACCGCAGGACCATTGTGATAGAGCGGCCCGGGCATCATCATGGCGCCGTCAGGCTCCAAGCCGAGCGGCAGCGCTGCATCGGGGTCGTACACCGCAGGATCGCCCGACACGATCAGCTTCGGCCGGCCGGTCGAGCCGCCGGACGTCGGCGCCTTCCACGCCGGTGACGTCGCATCGGGCAGCGCCGCATCCGAGATTGAGGGGTCAGGTTGATGGCCGAGCGGCAAGGTCGCCGTCGTTGCGGGGAGAAACTCGAGCGCACCGTCCGGCGCACCGATCACGACCTTCGACTGGGCCAGTTCCACGATCGCGGCGAGCTCGCGAGGCGGGAGCTTCGCCGAAGTGGGTTGAGGTATTGCGCCGACCATCCAGCACGCCACGTACGCAACGAACCAGTCCGTCGAGTTCGGCAGCGAGACCGTGACGTAGTCGCCGAGGCCGACACCGAGGTCTTGCAGCTCCCGGCCGAGGCGAGTGGCCACTGACTGCAGCTCGCGTCGACTCAGTGAGCTGCCGAGGCACGAGACCGCGAGTCGGTCAGGATCTTCCGATGCGAGTGACTCGAGCCGGGCAGGGAAGGACATCAACGCCATCGGCAGAGTCTGACCGCTTGCTCGCAGCCGGTCGGTGTCGGAGATTGTTGAATCCGTGACAACATGACTCCTCGGACAAGTAGCTGAGGGGATGAGTCGAACGGACATGTGGGAACGACCGACACAGAGCCAAGTCGACACGGATCCGTTCGAGATCCCGATGTTCGTCACCAGCGTCGACATCCCGCCCCGGACACCAGACGCTGACTCTGACGACGACGTGTTGGTTCCGACGGTGGACCCTGCGCTCCTCCCCCGCCAGGGCACGGGCACCTGGCCGAACGGCGAGCGCGCGGTTCGACTCGGCAACGCAGAGGAGATTCTGATCACGCTCCCGGCCAACCCGTTCGCATCGATGGATGTGGCTCGGAACCGCCGAGTGGTGGCCAAGCCAATTCGGGGTCTGCGCGTCCAGACCGACTCTCGACGCGATGGAGACTTCGAGGTGTCATGGAAGGCAGCTCTCCGCGCCCCAGTTCGCTGGCGCCCGGTGAGCTTGCGGCTCTACGCGTCCCCATCGCTCAACGTCACCGTGATGACGATCGTCCCCGACAAAGCACGCAAGATCTCCAGCCGGTCGTTCGTGCGCGTGGGGCTGCGGGCTGCTCGTGAGCTTGGTCGCCACATCGAGAAGGAGCTGGCTGCGACGTCGGGCAGGAACAACTGAGCAGTCAGTAGGGTTCAACCTCGCATGACACTGCCCACCGCCGACACGTCGGCGACGACATCTGGCGGGGCCGACTGCCAGTCGTTTCTCGTTGTCGGCCACACCGTCACGCGACGTCGGCTCGAATTCACCGTGCTCGTGACCATCGCCGTGATCATCGCAAGCTCAGCGGTTGCGTGGAACGGCGACGTCGCCCCCTGGGAGCGGTCGGTGCTCGAGTTCATCAATGGCTGGCCAGATTTCCTCGAGCCGGTCTTCTGGGTACTTCAACAGCCCGGCGTGCTCTTCGCTCCGGTCATCGTCGGCCTCGCGGTCTTCGCGTCGACGCGTCGGTGGCAACACTTCGTCGCCTTTGCCGCGGTGCTCCCGCTCAAGCTGGGCATCGAGAAGGGGTTGGTGAAGCAGTTGGTCGAACGCGAGCGACCGTTCGTGTCGTCGGGCGACTGGGTCAATGTTCGTGGCCCAGCATTCGAGGGGCTCAGCTTCCCGTCAGGCCACACGACGACAGCATTCGCCACGGCGATCTTGTTGAGCGCCTTCCTGCCGCGACGATGGCGTCCAGTTCCAGTGATCTGGGCAGCTGTCGTCGGGATCGCACGGATGTACTACGGCGAGCACAATGCACTCGACGTGGTCGCCGGAGCGGCCCTCGGCACCTTGTTCGCGACGGGGCTCTGGTTTGTCTTCCTCAATCGCTTCGCGCACCCCGACTGCTCGTGCGCTCACCGATGAACGACACGACTGAGCCGACAGTGGTCTCACATCGCGCCCACGTTCGCTCGCCCGTCGACGTGCTGCGACTCATCGTCGCGATTGGCCTGGTCGTCATCGGGCTGGGCGTGGCCAACCTGTTCGATTCGGCGTTTCTGGGACTGAGTGACGACGGAACGACAGCGATGGACAGCCTCCCGTCGTGGGCGACGGATCTGCCATCGGCTGCTCTTGCTGCAACGATGCTGTCGGCCATCGTCGGATTGGTGGCATGGACACTCGCCACTCGCCGATTCCGTCGGCTCGCGATCTTCGCCGCCGCACTCAGCCTGGCAACGGTCCTCAGCGTCGCAGTCGGTGAGCTGATTTACACGATCATCGATGGTCCAGTCCGCGCGGCGTTCGACACCGAGAGCACCGCCTTCCGGTTCTCGCGAGGAGCGGGCATCGTGCACCCCGGCGATCCTCTGCTCGCAGCGTCGGTCGCTGTGCTCGGAGTCGGGTCGTCATACATCAGTCGGTCCATTGGACGACGGCTCGCATTCGTCGTCGGTGTGTATGCGGCGGTGTCCGTGGTGGCGACGGGGGTTCCTGCCGTCGCCACGTTGACCGACATCGGCGTCGGACTGTTCGCGGCCTCGCTCTTGCTGTTGATCGCTGGCAGGCACGATCTCGCACCGAATCGATCGGAGATCTCCTCGGCACTGGACTCGATTGGATTGCGCGTCGATCAACTCGACCATCTCGCCGTCGATGCGCGTGCGTCGGCACCATGGGCCGCGACGCGAGCCGACGGACAACGGGTGTTCATCAAGGCACTGGGCCGTGACGAACGCAGCGCCGACCTGATGTTTCGCGCCTACCGCTGGTTGCGACTCCGTAAGACCGGCGATCACCGCCCGTTCGTCAGCTTGCAGCGCGCTGTCGAACACGAGGCGTTGGTGTCACTGCAGGCTGCTGCCCTCGGGATCAGAACCCCGAGGATCCTCGGCGTGGCGAATTCCGGGGTTGATGGCATGGTGCTCGTCTACGAGGCGATCGAGGGGCAATCGGCCGACAACCACAGCGATCTCGATGAC
>JAJCXU010000054.1 GCA_029263275.1 Ilumatobacter sp. | reverse complement strand
GCCGGTGTGCTCGGCGAGTGCTTCGAGATGATCTTGAGCGACTGCGGCGAGCCGATCGAGGACCGTGCCGCCGCGCAGTGACGCAGCGATGCGGAGGATGGTCGGGCCAGCCGAGAAATCTCCGGACTCGTCGCGGTCGATGTAGCCGCGCGCTTCGAGCGCTCGCAAGTACCGGAGCGCGGTGGTCGGAGTGAGGTCGGACGCGTTGGCCGCGGCGGTGAGATTGCAGTTGCGGTCGGCCAAGACGATCTCGAAGAGGTCGAGCACCCGAGCGATCGAGCGCGGTACCCCTGCGTCGTCGTGTGTTGTCGCACTACTGCTGGCGTTGTTGGTGCCGCTGCTGTTCATGGTTGCCATGGGGTCTTTCTGCTTGCCTCGAACTGCTTGCAAAATGTCATCAGTTGACATCGAGTGTGAGGTGTTGACATCGTAGACACGGTGTGAGCAGACTGCAAGACATGAGCAACTCTGCGACGCAAAGCTTCGGTCCGATCGGCACGCCCGTCACGAACATCGCTGCGCCGCGGGGCACCGATCTCAACTGCAAGGGCTGGCCGCAGGAGGCCGCCTACCGGATGCTCCAGAACAATCTCGACCCCGAGGTGGCCGAAAATCCTGATGAACTCGTCGTGTACGGCGGCACCGGTCGCGCCGCTCGGAACTGGGACTCATACCGCGCGATGCTGCGCACGCTCGAAACGCTCGAGCGTGACGAGACGATGCTCGTGCAATCGGGCAAGCCCGTCGGCGTGATGCGCACGCACGAGTGGGCGCCACGCGCGATCATCGCCAACTCGAACCTGGTCCCTGACTGGGCGAACTGGGACGAGTTCCGTCGGCTGGAACACCAGGGCCTCACGATGTACGGACAGATGACCGCTGGGTCGTGGATCTACATCGGAACACAAGGCATCTTGCAGGGCACGTTCGAGTGCTTTGCCGAGATCGCCCGCAAGCGTTTCGGCGGCAGCCTCGCTGGCACGCTCACCATCACTGCCGGTGCGGGCGGAATGGGCGGGGCACAGCCGTTGGCGGTCACGATGAACGACGGCGTTGTGCTCATCATCGACTGCGACCAGCGCATGCTCCAACGCCGCGTCGATCATCGCTACCTCGATGAGATCTCCCCCGACTACCTCACTGCGGTCCGGCGCGTCCATGAGGCCAAGGCCAGCCGCACACCGCTGTCGGTCGGTCTCCTCGGCAATGCCGCCGACGTCCTGCCGCGGCTCCTCGCCGACGGCGTCGACGCCGACATCGTCACCGACCAGACCAGCGCCCACGACCCGCTCAGTTACATGCCCAACGACCTCACATCCGAGGCCGCCGACGAGCTGAAGCGCACCGACCCGACCGAGTTCACTCGCCGGTCACGGGCTGCCATGGCGGCGCACTGCGAAGCAATGGTCGGATTCATGGACATCGGTGCCGAGGTGTTCGACTACGGCAACAGCCTGCGTGCCGAAGCCAAGCTCGGAGGCTTCGAGCGCGCCTTCGACTATCCCGGCTTCCTGCCGGCCTACATCCGTCCGCTGTTCTGTGAGGGCCTCGGTCCGTTCCGCTGGGTTGCGCTCTCCGGCGACCCGGCCGACATCGCGGCGACCGACCGCGCGGTGCTCGAGGAGTTCCCCGACAACGAGGGCCTGCACCGGTGGATCAAGCTCGCCGGCGAGCGAGTCGCGTTCCAAGGCCTTCCCGCAAGAATCTGCTGGCTGGGTTACGGCGAGCGCCATCGCCTCGGCCTGCGCTTCAACGAGATGGTGCGGTCCGGCGAATTGAAGGCGCCGATCGTGATCGGGCGCGACCACCTCGACAGTGGTTCGGTCGCGTCGCCCTACCGCGAGACTGAGGGCATGATCGACGGTTCCGATGCCATCGCCGACTGGCCATTGCTCAACGGCCTCGTCAACACCTGCTCTGGTGCCACGTGGGTCAGCCTGCACCACGGCGGGGGAGTGGGCATCGGTCGTTCGATGCACGCTGGTCAGGTCAGCGTCGCTGACGGGACCGACCTCGCCGATGAGAAGCTGGAGCGAGTGCTCACCAACGACCCCGCCATGGGTGTGATCCGCCACGTCGACGCCGGCTACGAACGTGCCATCGAGGTTGCCGACGAGCGTGGCGTCACCATTCCGATGAAGGCCGCACGATGAAGGCCGCACAATGAGGCCCGCACGATGAAGAGGGCCCGTCGGTCATGACCGTTCGTCCCGTGTTGTCGATCGGGCACCCGATGCTGCGCGTCGTGGCAGACGACGTGCCCACCGACGCGATCTCCAGCGATGCGGTGCAGCAACTGATCGACGATCTCATCGACACAATGCGAGATGCCAACGGCGCGGGCCTCGCGGCCACCCAGATCGGCGAGCGCGTGCGTATCGCAGTGATGGAAGTCGGCGACAATCCGCGTTACCCGTACAAGCCGCGCATCGCGCTCACGGTGGCGATCAACCCGGTCATCACACCGCTCGACGATGAGATGGTCGAAGTGAACGAGGGCTGCCTCTCCGTGCCGCTGCGTGGAAATGTCGAACGGTTCGTGAACGTACGTGTCCACTACCTCGACCGAGATGGCGTCGAGCACGACGAGATCAAACGGGGCCTCACCGCGGGGACGTGGCAGCACGAATGTGACCACCTCGACGGTGTGCTCTTCATCGATCGCGTGACCGACCGTTCGACGCTCGCCACGTGGGACGAGTTCAACGAGTTCCAACGTGATGCATTCGTCGAGCGCATCGCGGCCTTCGTCGACCGCGTCGGGTCGTGAGCGTGTCGTGGCCGGCCCGGAGGTAAGCGCGGTGATGCTCCCGTGACACAGGTGTGGTGCGAGGTCGCACTCGTCGATGGTCGTCCGCAGCACGGCGTCCTTGTCGACATGGTCGACGGCCGGTTCGTCTCCGTCGCGGTCGGGGCTGAACCGGACGATGCAACCCGCTTGGCAGGCTTCACGGTTCCGGGTCTCGCCAACGCGCACAGCCATGCCTTCCACCGTGCACTGCGCTCGCGTACCCAGGCCGACCGCGGAACGTTCTGGACATGGCGCGACTTGATGTATCGGGCTGCGGCCGGGTTGGGTCCCGACACCTACCACCGTCTCGCTCGCGGCGTTTTCGCCGAGATGGTGACGGCGGGAGCAACGTCGGTCGGCGAGTTCCACTACGCGCATCACCAGCCAGATGGCACTCCGTACTCCGACCCCAATGCAATGAGCGAGGCGATCCTGGCCGCCGCCAGCGAGGCCGGCATCCGCATCACGCTGCTCGACACGCTGTACCTACACGGTGGTCTCGGTGGTCACGGTTATGACGCACCGAGCGACGCACAGCGCCGATTCAGCGACCGAACGGTCGAGGCATGGATTGACCGAGTCGACCGAATGACCGTCTCCGACACCCAGCGGATCGGGGCCGCGATTCACTCGGTCCGCGCTGTTGCGCCGCGATCGATGCGTCGCGTTGCTGAGTGGGCCTCCGCTCGGCAGGCACCGCTGCACGCCCACGTCTCCGAACAGGTCGTGGAGAACGAGGCGTGTCTTGCGCACCACG
>JAJCXU010000053.1 GCA_029263275.1 Ilumatobacter sp. | reverse complement strand
ATCTGGCCGCGTACCCACAGCAGGAGCAGCGCCAACGCGTGTTTGCAGGGTGTCTTGCGACTCGGACACGTGCATGACGAGCCGAGGTGGACGTGATCCACCATCGCGTCGTACGGCTCGGCGCCACTTCCCTGGAACGAGCCCCACACCGCGTCGCCGTCAGCCCCGAGGCTGCTCCACCGGGTCGGCGTCGCCAGCGGCTGGGCTGCGGTCATCGCTGCCGCCGACGGAGCGATCGAGGCGACCTGCTCGACAGACCACGCAGCGTTCGACGGAGGGGCACTCACCCGACTGAGAGTAGCGAGCAGAGCTGCATCGCCACCGACGAACACTGCGAGGATGAGACGGTGACGGTCCGGGTGATGACGTGGAATCTGTGGTGGCGGTTCGGGCCATTCGAGCAACGGCTCCCGGCGATCATCGAGACGATTCGTTCCGTCGACCCCGACATCATCTGCCTCCAGGAAGTGTGGAGCGATGACAACCGGGATGTCGCCAATGAACTGGGCGCAACGTTGGGCATGCACCTGGTGCGGACCGACCCAGTGATGTGGAACGGTGAGTCATTCGGCAATGCAGTCCTTGCTCGTTGGCCAGTCGAACGAACGGCGTCGCTCCCTTTGCCGAACTCCGCTGGCGAACCCGGCCACCGCCGGATCGTGGCGGCGCGGGTGGCAACGCCATGGGGCCCATGGTCCATCGCGTCGGCTCACCTCGACCATCGATTCGATGCGTCGGCCACCCGCCAGATCCAGGTTCGGCGCATCCTCGAACTCGGGATCGAGTGGCGTGGCGACCCGACGACGGACTTGCCGTTGATCATCGGAGCCGACCTCAATGCCGTTCCCGACAGCGATGAGGTCAGGCTGCTCACCGGTCGCAGTCCAGGCGTTGCAGGCATCGTCTTCAGCGACGTCTGGGAACAGGTCGGCAATGGGCTCGGCCACACCTGGCAAGCCGCGAACCCGTACTCGACGGACAGCGCCTGGCCGAATCGGCGACTGGACTACCTCCTCGTGTCGTGGCCCCGTCCGAAACCGACAGGCAACCCGACACGCGTCTGGACGGTTGGCGCCGGGCCCGTCGAAGTCGACGGCGACATGGTGTGGCCCAGCGACCATGCGGCAATCGTGGCGGACTTCGTCACGCCGACCAACGTTCGCTAACCCCGTCGACAACACCTCCACTACTGCGGTTGCAGTACAGCGAGAGCCTGCGGCTGGACGATGTGCGAGCACGGTCAAGTCCTTCACGATGGAACCATGATCGAAGTCACCAACCTCACCAAGCGCTACGGCGCAACCACCGCCGTCGACAACCTCAGCTTCACCGTCGAACCAGGCATCGTGACCGGCTTCCTCGGGCCGAATGGCGCCGGCAAGTCGACGACGATGCGCATGATTCTCGGCCTCGACCGACCGACGACCGGCACCGCCCTCGTCAACGGCCGCAGCCTGCACGAACACGCCGCCCCACTCGGCGAACTCGGTGCGTTGCTCGAAGCGAAGGCAGTGCACCCGAAGCGTTCAGGTCGCAACCACCTGCGGGCGCTCGCCGCCACCAGCGGCATTTCGAACGCCCGGGTCGAGGCCGTCCTCGACATCGTCGGCCTCCGCGACGTTGCTGACCGCCTCGCCGGCGGGTTCTCACTCGGCATGAGCCAGCGGCTCGGCATTGCCTCCGCCCTCCTCGGCGACCCGTCGACGGTCATGCTGGATGAGCCGGTCAACGGTCTCGATCCTGAAGGCGTGCTCTGGATCCGGCACTTGCTGAAGGATCTCGCCGCCGAGGGCCGCACGGTGCTCGTCTCATCGCACCTGATGAGCGAAATGGCCCTCACGGCCGAGCACTTCGTGATCATCGGCCAGGGCCGCATGATTGCCGACGTCACGACGTCCGAACTCGATGCACTCGGCACCGCGCCGAGCGTGCTCGTTCGGGCAGAGAACGGCGAGCACCTCCGTTCGCTCCTCGCCCGCGACGGCGTGACCATTCGGGCCGAGGACGGCGACGGCTTCTCCGTGACCGGCATGGACAGCGTCGAGGTCGGCCGAATCGCTGCCACCCATTCGGTTGCGTTGTTCGAACTGACCACGCTGCGCAGCACGCTCGAACAGACCTTCATGGACCTCACCGCAGACTCCGTCGAGTACAGCGCACACAGCGTCACGTCGGCTCACTCGCCCGAACACACGGCGGACGCAGCGTGATGCCACTGGCCTCATCGGGCCAAGCCCGAATGCACTCCCCCAACACACTCCCCGCACAGCACACCTCGAAGGAACCCACCATGACCAGCACGCTCACCACCACTCACCCAGACATCGTCGTCGACGATGCCGAATCCCACCACACCGAGCCCCCGACGGCGGCACATCGGGTGACGTTCGGTCGAATCGTCTCGTCGGAATGGTTCAAGTTCCGCACCGTGCGATCGAACGTCATCGCCATCGGCGGTGTTGCAGCCGCCGCGATCGGATTCGGGGCACTGTTTGCGTCGCTGGCAGGCAGTGACGATGGCCCGGGTCGACTGGCCGAGAACTCGTTGTCGCTCAGTCTGGGCGGCTTCCAACTGAGCCAGATCATCATCGCAATCCTCGGCGTCGCCCTCGTCGCCAGCGAGTACCAGACCGGACTGATCCGCACATGGTTCGGGTCCGCACCCGATCGCCTCCGAGTACTCAATGCCAAGGTGGCGGTGTACGGCGCCCTGGTCTTCGCCGTCAGCCTCGTCGCTGCTGTCCTTGCCTTCTTGGCCGGCCAGGCGCTGTTGCCCGCAGGGTGGGAGGCGCTCGCGCTCGGCAGCGACGGCGTGCTGCAAGCGCTGATCGGTACTGCGTTCTACGCGGCCTGTATCGGCGTGATCGGCATCGGACTCGGCTTCCTGCTCCGCAGCACCGCAGCCGGAGCGGGCGCTGTGGTCACCACCCTGATGATCGCCCCGGTGATGGTCAACCTGTTGCCATCGTCGATCGGCGACCCACTCGGCAAGATCATGCCGAGCAACGCTGGGAACGCTGTCCAGGGCATCGAATCCAACGCTGAGCTGCTCTCGACCGGGTGGGGCCTCGCCGTCCTTGTCGGCTGGGTCGTTCTGATCGTCGGCTCGGCAGCGATCTCGCTGAAGCGCCGTGACGCCTGATCATTCCCACGCCGGCACTACCGTCGGCACAATGAGCGAACAGCCGCATCCCAATCGGGTGCGGCTGTTGCCGTGGGCGATTCCCGACTGGCTGATCGATGCTGTCCTGATCAGCCTCGCGATCGCCGGCTTCTTCGGGCGGCCGATCATCGTAGACAGCACTCATGAAGTCGCTGAATGGGTCGCCTTGCCGTTGGCGGTCGTGTTGCTGCTCACTCGGCGCCGGTTTCCCAGACCCGCGCTGGCCGCTGCTGTTGTTGGGTCAGCAGTTGTCCTCGGGATCACCGATCAACCGAGCGTGTTGTTCCCCGTCGCGCTGATTGCGTTGTTCACCGTTGCACTGCAGTTCGATCGGACGGTCGCCATTGTTGCCGGCGCCGTCACCACGCTCTGCTTCGTCTTGATGATGACGGCACTCCTCCGCCGAGGAGCCGTCGAAGGGGCCAGCCTTGCGGCGATTGCGTGGCCTGCCTTCGCCGCTGCGGCCGGCGCAGCGGTCCGTTCGACTCGCGAGAACGTCGCCGCTGCCGAGGAACGAGCACTTCGGGCCGAAGCATCGCGAGAACGCGAGGCGGAGCGCCGAGTCATCGAGGAGCGGCTGCGGATCGCCCGTGATGTGCACGACCTTGTTGCGCACCACATCGCCGTGATCAATGTGCAGTCAGGTGTTGCCGGCCATCTGATGGAGTCCGATCCAGCAGCCGCGGGCGCTGCCCTCGATGTCGTGCGTGGATCGGCTTCCACCGCCGTGGAACAACTCGGCGAGTTGCTCGGCGTGCTCCGGTCGCCGGATGGCACTGGCGACAGCGGCAGTCCGATCGCTCCGACCCCCGACCTCGCGGCCATCAACGACCTCGTCTCCTCGTTTGCGGCCAGCGGACTCGAGGTCCGCGACGAACGGTCAGGGCGCCCTCGGCAGCTGTCGGAGTCAGCCGAAGTCGCGGCGTACCGGGTGGTGCAAGAAGCGCTGACCAACGCGCACAAGCACGGC
>JAJCXU010000052.1 GCA_029263275.1 Ilumatobacter sp. | reverse complement strand
CGAGCAGGATCACCGAGTGACCGGCTCGTGCGAGCACCGTGGCAGCAGTCGCACCAGCCGGCCCTGCACCGACGACAACGACGTCGACGTCGAACTCGGTCATGCGTGGGTCTCCGTCGCGGCGGTGTCTCGGTCGGCAATGAGCCGGGCCAATTCATCGAGCGTCGCATTCGCATCGCTCACGATGGCGAGGTCACTCATTTGCATCATCGGACAGTGTGGGTCGGTGTTGACGCTGACGATGTGGTCGGGGTTGCCGAGACCGGCCGTGTGCTGGACCGCACCGCTGATTCCGAACGACAGGTACAACGTCGGGTCGACCACGACGCCGGTCGTACCGATCTGTTTGTCGTGATGGACCCATGACCGATCGGTGATGACGCGAGTTGCGCCCATCGTCGCGCCGACGTCCTCGGCGAACCTCGCCAGCTGCGTGAACCGCGCCTCGCTGTCGAGGCCGGCACCGCCGCCGACGATTCGGTCCGCCTCGGACAGGTCCATCGTGCGGACGTCTGGAGGCAGGAGCTCGACGGTGACGGCGTGGTGGCCCGATGCGGTGTCAGTATCAGCCCGCACGGTCCGGACCTCGGGTTCGCCGTCGAACGACTCTGCTCCGCGGATGCCGGGCTGGAGCGTCGCAACGAATGGGCCGAACGGTCGGACCCCGTGGAGCTCACGGCCGCCGGACCGAGCGAGCAACACGGACGACGGAGACACCGCAGTGGCGCCCGAGTAGAGCGGTCGGTCGAGTTGGAGCGCGAGGGCGGGCGCGAGATCGCGACCGTCCGGGCAGTGGGGAAGCACGACGTGGTCGATCGCGCCGAGGATCGGGGCGAGTTGGCGGGCCCAGCGGCCGACTTCGACGGTGCCGACTTCCATCAAATCGACCGCGCGCGCCCGACCGGTCAGGTCGACTTGGTCGACTCCCGAGCCGACGAGGAGCACACGGCCATCACACTCAGCGATGGTGTCATCGGTTCCAGCAGGAAGAACGCCTTCGCGAACCGGTACCACGGCGATCATCATCGGTCAGCGTACGGGGAACCTCGCTGCGACCTGAAACGGAGAGCGAAACGGATGGAAGGGAAGGTCAGCTCAGGAGGGAAGGTTCGAGCTCGTGGACGCGCTTCGCCGTGGCAACCAGCAGTTTGCGGGCGAGGCCGGGGCTCTCGTCGAGCAACGTCTCGAATTCGCGGCTGTTGAGCACTTCGACGGTCATGGCCGTCTCGGCGCGCACCGTTGCGGTGCGGGCCCGATTGGCGAGCAGTGCAACCTCGCCCAGTACGGCACCTTTGCCGACCGATGCGATCAGCTTGTCGTCGCGCCAGACGGACGCGGTTCCGTCGACGACGATGAAGGCTTCGCGCCCGGCAGTGCCCTCCTTGATGAGGTCCTTGCCAGCCTTGATGTCGATCGGTGTCATCAGGCGGTCGATTGATGCGAGTTCCTTCTTCGACAATCCGGCGAAGAGATCGATCGAAGCGAGTGCGGCAATGGTCGTGTTCGTCGTCATGTGTCCAGTGTGCCCGGTCTGAACCGGCTTGGCCGACTTCGGGCTCAGGCGGCGCTGGTTTTGCGGCGTTCGCGTTGCCAGCGAACCAGCTCGACGACGCCCGTGATCGACAGCGCGGTGACGAAGGCGAGGATGAACGCAAGGGTGTGGTTGTCCTCGAATTGTTTGCCGAACACGAACCCGAGAATCGCGGCGTATGACGCCCAGATGACCACCGCGACGGTGATCCAGAACACGAACCAACGGCGAGGTTGCTGCGTGACGCCTGAGGACACGGTCAGGATCGTGCGTCCGCCGGGGATGAATCGAGCGGTGATCAACAGCAGGCCGCCGCGCTTGCGGATCTGCCGCCCGGCGCCGTCGAGGCGCGCTCGGCGCTCGGGTCTCCGGTCTGCCCAACGGTTGACGAGGCCCTTGAATTTGTCGCCGATCGTGTACGCGAGGTTGTCGCCAACGAACGCTCCGAAGGCCCCGGCGAAGATCACCAGTGCGAGGTTCTGGTCACCGACGCCAGCGGCCACTCCACCGACGATCACGGTGGTCTCGCCCGGAACGATCGGCAGGACCGAGTCGAGCATCGCAACGGTGAAGATGATCAGCAAGAACCACCAGTTGCTCGAGAAGTCCGCGAGTTGATCGGTGAAATCGGTGATGACGTTCGCCAGCATGTGTGACGGAACGTTAGCGGTCAGTGCTGTGGGCGAGACTCGTCAGCTGCTGAACCACACGGTGGCGTTCGCGGGGATGACGCCGGGTGTGTGCATCTCGCCCGGCTCGCTGGAGAACACGGGCTGAGCGATTGCGAGCTCGGGGTGTTCGAGGTCGACAGCCACTGGCTGCGTGGTCGCGTTGACGACGACGATGAGGTCGCCCCGCCGAACTCCGACGAGCTCGTCTCCGAGATCGAGGATCTCGGCCTGGAGCGGCTGAGTCACGGCGAACTGCGCACGAGCATCGGACACGGAGCGGTACAACTCGACCATGGAGGTTTCATCGTCTTCGGCCGTGGTCAGCGCATAGGCGCCCCACCCATCGGGCTGAGGCAACCACGGGTCTGCCACCGAGGCGTCAGCGGCAGGCTTGGAGAATCCGAATGACGTCGATTCGTCTGTGTTCCACGGCAACGGGACTCGGCACCCGTCGCGACCGAGTTCGGCGCCCTCGGTGAGGTGGAAGATCGGGTCCTCGCGGCGGTGGGAGGGAATGTCGAGCACCTCGGGGAGTCCGAGTTCCTCGCCTTGATACAGGTACAGGCTGCCGGGCAGCGCGAAGATCAGCGCCGTCATCGCTCGGGCGCGGCGCGCGCCGAGTTCGAGGTCGATCGCTGCGTTGGACAAGACCAGATTGTTGTTCGTCCACGACTCGGGCAAGTGAGCATCGGCCTTGCCCAGCCGGGTCACGATGCGCTGGATGTCGTGGTTGTTCAGGGTCCAAGCCGGAGCGACGTGGGTGGTGTGGAGGATCTCGAACGGATCGCGCAGCGCGACTTCGATCGAGCCCTTCTCCCACGGGGACAACATCAAGTCGAACGAGAACATCTGATGGAACTGGTCGGGTTGTGTGAACTCCTTGATCAGTTCCGGGCGTCGGACGGCGTACGCCTCGGCGACCATGACCAGGTCGCGGCCAGGGTGCTGGTGCTGGTACTTCTCGACCGTTGATCGGAAGTCGCGCCACACGTCGTGACCCTCCGGGCGGAACACGGTGTACGGGTTGACCCAGGTGATGTCGAGCACGCCGATGTCGTCGCCGACCGGCGGCTGATCGGGGAGGTCGGGGTGCTTGCCAGTCGGGGCGACCGCGTCGACGCGGAAGCCGGCGACGCCACGGTCGAACCAGAACTCGAAGATGTCGACGAAGTGTTGCTTGACGTCGGGGTGGGTGTGATCGAAGTCGGGCTGGTGTGGCGTGAAGGTGCCGAGGTACCACTGGCCATCGTCTGCTCGGTCGTTGACGCGAGTCCACGCCGAACCGCCGAATCCGGCACGCCAGTTGTTCGGTGGTTCGCTGCCGTCGCCCTTGCCGTCGCGGAAATAGAAACGGGCGCGTTCGGTGCTTCCCGGGGCAGCGGTCAACGCGGCCTGGAACCATTCGTGCTCATTGCTGCAATGGCTGGGAACCAGGTCCATCAGGACCTTGATGTCGTGCTGTTCGGCTTCGGCGAGCAGCGCATCGAAATCGTCGAGGGTGCCGTACTCGTCGTGGATGCCGAAGTAGTCCGCGACGTCGTAGCCGTGGTCGCGCTGAGGGCTGGGATAGCAGGGGTTGAGCCAGAGGGCGTCAATACCCAGCGAGGCCAGGTGATCGAGCCGTGATCTGATGCCGTTGAGGTCGCCCACACCGTTCCCGGTCGAGTCAGCGAATGACCTGACGTAGACCTGATAGATGAGCGCGTCCTGCCACCAGTGGCGTTGCAGGGAGGTGGTGTCAGCCATACAACGCAACAATGTAAGCGCTTTCAGCGCGTTTTCGGAGGTGTCGTCGCAGCTGGTGGCGGAAATGTTCTCGGCGACAGCTGCCCGATGCCCAGAACCTGGTCAGGAGATCGAGACGCGATGCCGCTGGCGCTCGTCGTTTGCCGAGGCGGACAGCACGATGTCGTAGTCACCTGGCTCGAATCGCCAACCGTTGGTTGCGGGGTCCCATCGGCGGAACGCGGTCGGATCGAGTTCGAGCACGGCGTCGACGGTGTTTCCCGGCCTGACCGTGAGCTTGTCCCAGACCTTGAGCTCCTTGCGGGGCCGTACGTATCCGGGAGCGACGGCATCGATGTAGGCCTGGACGACGACGGTCACCGGTCGGTCGCTCGTGCAGGTGATCGGCACGGTGACCGTGACGCTTCGGTCGTCAGCATCCAGGATCGCCTCGCCCCAATTGGCGGTGCCGTAGCTCAATCCGTGGCCGAACGGAAAGCGAACCGGTGTGTCGGTGGCGTCGTAGTGGCGGTAGCCAATGAACAGGCCCTCGGCGTAGCGCTGTGTTCCGTTGCCGGCGCTGTCGTGATCCGGTCGGTGGTGCAGATAGGCGGGGTGATCGGCGAGGCGAACCGGCACGGTGATGGGGAGCCGGCCGCCGGGGTCTGCATCGCCGAGCAGGATGTCGACCAGCGCCTCGGCCTGTTCCTGTCCGGCGAAGAACGGCGTCAGGACCGCCGGGGCGTTCGTCGGGCTGTCGGGATCCGCCCAGTCCATGGTGACGGGCGAACCAGCGTTGACGATGACGGCGGTGCGCGGGTTGGCAGCAACAACGCGACGCACGAGCTCGTCCTGTCGGCCTGGAAGGTCCATCGTGGTGCGGTCGAATCCTTCGGTCTCCCACTCGTCATTGGTCCCGACCATGACCACCGCAACATCGGCAGCCGCTGCGGCGGCCACGGCCCGATCCATGAGGTCAGCAGGTTCGGGTGATCGAATCCCAACACGGAGCGCTGCGAAGCCGTTCATCTCTGAGGTCGCCCAACGGACATTGAGTTCGACGGGCGTTCCGGCCGTGCAGTCCAGTGTTGCGGTGGCCTCGACGCTTCCGTACCCGAAGAACTCCTCGCTGCGGGGCAGTTCCATCTGCGGGTCTTCGACGAGGGTGGCGCCGTCCGCCGAGATGGTGAACGGCCCCGTCGACACGACACCCACCGTGTGCGGGCCATCGGTGTCCGGGATGAAGGAGCCCATGATCCTCGTCGAGAAGCCGCGCGGGTCGACACCGTCGGGGGTCGAGCCAAAGAAGCGAATCATCGATGTCGGGGTCGGTTGGACGACGACGGCGTCGCCCGCCCAGTCGCGGCCGTTGACGTATTCGATGCGAAGTCCGGGCTCACCGTCGGGCTGACGCAGCTGACTCTCGAGCACCACGGGGGTGAGCCGATCGATACGGACCCCTGGCTCGAAGGCAACCGATGCTCCGGTGGCCGAGGCCGGTCCGACCCGATCCGTCAGGGCGTCGAGCAGTGTGCGCTGGCCGAGCGGAACGAGGCTTGCTGATCCACCTCCCATCGACCGGTCGATGGTTGCGTTGGGGCCGATCACCGCAACGCTCGCCAGTCCCGACGCGTCGAGCGGGAGCACCGGTGTGCCGTCGAGCGCGGCAACCGGTTCGTTGCGGAGCAGCACGGTGCCGGCCACGGCGGCGCGACGCGTGAGCGCCCGTTCTGCGGGATCGTCGACCGATTCTTCGGTGGCATCAGCATCGAGTTCGTCGGCCTTGACGCGATTGGCGAGCACGAGGATGTCGCGCACGAGGAGGTCGACTTGCGACTCGGCGACGTCACCGGCCTCGATGGCGGCTTCGAGCTTCTTGCCGTACACCCGCACCGGTGCAGGCATCTCGATGTTCAATCCGGCGTTGGCGGCCGAGACCGCTTCGTGGACACCGAACCAGTCGGAGACGACGAAGCCGTCGAAGCCCCACTCGGTCCGCAAGATGTCGGTCAGCAGGCCGCGGTTCTGAGCGGCGTACTCGCCGTTCAGCTTGTTGTACGCGCTCATGATGCCCCACGCGCCGCCCTCCTTCACGGCCCGTTCGAACGGGCGGAGGTACAACTCGCGCAACGGACGGTCGTCGACCTGCACGTCAACGGTCATGCGCTCGATCTCGGTGTCGTTGCACACGAAGTGCTTCACCGTGACAGCGACATCGTGGGCTTGCACACCTTGGACGTACGACGCTGCCAGCGCTCCGGTGAGTTCCGGGTCTTCGCTGTAGCACTCGAACGTGCGGCCACCGACCGGTGTGCGGTGCAAGTTGACATTGGGGCCGAGGAGGACGTGGGCGCCTTTGCGGCGTGCTTCGATGCCGAGGAGCGCTCCGATCTCGCCGAGGAGTTCCACGTCCCAGGTGGCACCGAGCGTGATGCCGGCCGGGACGACGACGCCGGGGGTGCCGCCCCCGCCGTGGCCTTCGCCGCGTACGCCGTTGGGTCCGTCGCTCATCTTGATCGCCGGAACGCCGGCTTCCGGATACGCCACGGTCTTCCAGGTGGTCTTGCCAGCAACGATGCGGCACTTTTCAGTGAGGGAGAGTGCGGACAATGCCGCGTCGATGTCGATCACAGCGCCCAAGTTACGCCCGGGAGCGGCGGGGCGGGCCAATTCACGGCTGGTTCACGGCGCGCGTCCACGATGAGGCCATGTCACTTTCCTGGAGTTCCACACCCGCGGCGATCAGAGGCGGAGCTGTTGCGGCGATCCTCGGCTTCGTCATCTCGATCGAATCGACGTCGAGTCGAACGATCAATGGCCGGATTGCCGAATGCAGCTACACCAACTTTGGTGCGCTCATCCTCGGCGCCGTTGCGATCCTCGCTGGTCTCGTCGGTGTCGGAGTGGCCATCAAGGTCACAGAGAATCGCGGCGTCCTCATCGCCATCGCGGCCGCGTCGGTCGCGCTTGGTGTTCTGCACATCCTGCGCGGCGTTGGCACGGTCGGCGGTCCCTGCACCATCTGAGCGGTCGACGAATCTGCAGAGTTACGAAAGGGGCCTGACCCCATGCGTAACTCTGGGTTAGACGGCGGCGCCGGCGCGTTCGCCTTCGACGATCGCGCTGTGCGCGCGCCGCGGTGCGACGCAATCGCCGACGCGTTCAACGCTGACCCCGGCCGCCAGTAGGTCGTTGTAAAGCCACTCGACCGGATGGGGGTGGACGGCGAGGACGATCCAATCGGGGCGACGCTCGACGTTGCGGCCCGTTGGGTGATGGAGCAGTGTCAGCGTGTTGCCCTCGAGACTCATCGGCACGAGGTCGGTGGTCTGCGCGATGCCCTTCTCGCCGGCTCGAATCCACCAGTTCTCCATGTCGAGCGTGATGCCGAGGTCTTGGCCAACCACCATGCCGGGCGTGACGATCTCGACGTGGCAGCCGCGGTCGGCGAGTACCTCGGCGGTCGATGTGGCGTGATGGAATCCGATCTCGTCGATCAGCACGACGTCGCCGGACGGCTCAGCGGTTCCTTCGAGCACCTCGCGGACGTCGGCGACGTTCGCTGCGTCCTCGGGCACCCAGTACGGCCGTGCGGGCTCTGCCCCTGTTGCGACGATCACATGGTCGGGTCGGCGTTCCTCGACGAGGCCGGGCCAGACGCCCACCTCGTACTCGAACTCGACTCCGAGCCGTCGGCACTCCGCCAGTT
>JAJCXU010000051.1 GCA_029263275.1 Ilumatobacter sp. | reverse complement strand
TGGCCGAGCTGCGCATCGTCGATCCAGGCAACGCCGCGCGTCGTACCGCGATCGCGCGCTGGCTGCTCGGCTGAGCCGCGCACTGGCACGGTCTTGAATGGTGCCGGACACCAACTCGGCCTGCGTCAGCGCGGGCCCTGGCCGTCGTCGACCTTGATCACTGTGCCCGTGACGCACTCGGAGGCGGGCCCGCACAGGTAGAGCAACGTCGAGTCGAGCTGTTCGGGCTGCCCGGTGCGCTTGCGTGGGAAGTGCTGGCTGATGTCGCCGACCCGTTCGAGCATCCCGTCGGTCATCTCCGACTTGAAGAGACCGGGCGCGATGCCGTTCACGTTGATGTTGTAGCGACTCCACTCGACCGCCAGCGCCTCGCTCATCCGGGCGATCGCTGCCTTGGTGATCGAGTACAGCGCGGCACCATTGCCGGCGTAGTGAGTGGCGGCGACGCTGGAGATGTTGACCATCCTGCCCGGCCGTTCTGCAGCGATCAATCGACGGGCGACTTCGCAGCTCAAGATGTAGGGACCGCGGAGGTTGATGTCGATCACCGAGTCGATCAACTCGAGCGACATCTTGTGGGCACGCTGCGCGTCCGGGACACCGGCATTGTTGACCAGGATGGTGATGAGTCCGGCCGCCTGCTCCGCGTGATCGACCGCGGCGAGGATGCTGTCGGCATCTGACATGTCGATCGGCACGCCGTGGGCAGTTCCGCCGCGCGACTCGATGTCGAGCACCAGCGCGGCGAGTCGCTCCTCACGCCGACCCGTGGCAACGACGGTGGCGCCCGCAGCGGCGAGCACTTGCGCGAAGCGCCAGCCGAGGCCCGACGTGGCGCCGGTGACGAGGGCGACCTCGCCGGTCAGATCAGTGGACGCGTTGGGCAACGGAAAATCGGTCATGGCGCCGATCGTGGCAGACCGCTGCCGACGTGGCGAAGGCGAGGAATCGTGGTCAGCTCCGCATACGCGAGCCGCTTGGGTCGAACGGCGCCTCGGTGAGCAACGTGGCATCGCGGATCACCCCGACGACTTCGATCTGCCACGGGCCGTCGCTCGCGGTGATCTCCACCGGCACGTACCCCATGGCCACCGACATCTGGCTGTGGTGCGCATAGCCGCCCGATGTGACCCAACCGACGACGGTGCCGTCGTGCCAGATCGGCTCGTTGCCGATGCAGTCCGCGGCGTCGGCGCCCGTGCCCGCATCCATTGCGAAGCTCACGAGCTTGCGCTGCGGACCCTCCTCCTTTGCCGCGGCTGCCGCGTCGCGACCGATGAAGTCGCCCTTCGCTGGGCTGTCGAGCTTCACCATCCAACCCATGTTGGCTTCGTACGGGTCATAGATCGGCCGGTACTCGGTGCCCCACGAACCCCACGTCTTGTCGAGGCGCATCGAGTCGAGTGCCCGGCTCCCGAACAGCCGCATGCCGTGCTCGGTGCCCGTCTCGGTGATCGTGTCGAACAGCTGCTGCTGGTAGCTCGCGTCGCACCAGATCTCGTAGCCCAGGTCACCGGTGAAGGTGACGCGGCCGACCATCGCGGGAACACTGCCGACCCACGTGTCGCGGAAGTCGAGAAAGCGGAACGCCTCGTTGCCCACGTCGAAGTCGGTCAACTCGTCGAGAACTGCCCGAGCATTCGGCCCAGCGATCGACAGCCCAGTCAACTCCGGCCCACAAACCCGCACATTCACGTCTGCACCCGGTCCGGACGTGAGAGCGTTCACGTTTGCACCCGGTCCGGACGTGAGCGGGGTGGCGGAACGGAGCTGCTCGCGGAACCAGCGCTCGTGGTACTGCTGGGCGGGGCCTGAGCCGAAGATCATGAACCGCTCGTCGCCGAGCGCATCGGCGATGCAACCCACGGTGAAGTCGCCGATGATCTTGCCCTGCTGGTTGAGCATCGGCGTCAGCGCCAGCCGTCCAGGCTGCGGGATGATGTTCGCGAGCAGCCGGTCGAGCCACAGGCGAGCGTCCGGGCCGGTCACTTCGTACTTCGCGTAGCCGGTTGCCTCGAACAGCCCGACTGCATCGCGCACGGCTGCCACTTCCTCGGCGACGACGTCGAACGCGTTGGAGCGTCGGAAGGTCACGGTCTCCTCGGGCTTGCCCTCGGTCTGGAACCACAGCGCCACCTCGAGCCCGTACGACGCACCCCACACGGCGTTGTGTGTGTCGAGCCGGTCGTGGATCGGCGACTGCTGGTGATCACGGCCCTCGGGCAGTTCCTCGTTCGGGAACGTGATGCGGAAGCGGCGGCCGTAGTTCTCGCGCACCTTGGTGTTCGTGTATCGCGGGGTTGCCCAGTCGCCGAAGCGGGCGTTGTCCATGCCCCACACGTCGAAGCCGGGGTCGCCCTCCGTCATCCAGTTCGCCATGCTCAGTCCGACACCGCCGCCCTGGCTCAGCCCAGCCATCACGCCGCATGCCAGCCAATGACCTGGCTGGCCCTTGACCGGCCCGATCAGGGGGTTGCCGTCGGGCGCGAACGTGAACGGCCCGTTGATCGTGTCCTTGATGCCGACCTCGTTGAAGATCGGGAAGTGCTGGAACCCAACATCGAGATTGTCAGCGATCCGTTCGAGGTCGGGAGTGAGGAGTTGCGCGCCGAAGTCCCAGTCGGTCTGGTGCGGTGACCATGGCACTCCCTTGCGTTCATAGGTGCCGAGCAGGAGCGAGTTGCCCTCCTCGCGCATGTAGATCTCTCCACCGAGGTCCATCACGTGGAAGCCGACCAGCGACGACTGCGCGCGCCATTCGGCGAGCTGCGGCACCTCCTCGGTGATCAGGTACATGTGCTCCATCGCGAGGATCGGCAATTCGAGGCCCGTCATCCGACCGACCTCGCGCGCCCACAGCCCTCCCGCATTCACGAAGTGCTCGCAGTTGATGATGCCGAGATCCACATCGTTCCGCGTGTCATGGACATGCAGGTCCCACGTGCCATCGGCAGCACGGGTGATGTCATGCACCCACGTGTACTTGTTGATTTCGGCCCCGCGCTGCGTGGCGCACTCGGCGTACGCGTGCGTGACCCCGGATGGGTCGACGTGGCCTTCGTGCTCGTCGACCATCGCGCCGACGAAGTGCTTCGGGTCGAGGAACGGGACGAGTTGGTGTGCCTCCGCCGGCGAGATCAGGTCGGTCTCCATGCCGAGGTAGCGACCGCGAGCGTGGGCCATTCGGAGGAAGTCCATCCGCTCCGGTGAGTCGGCCAGCACGAGGCCGCCCGTGAGGTGGATTCCGCAGTCGCGTCCCGACTCGGCCTCGATCTGCTTGTAGAGATCAACCGTGTACCGCTGCAGCGCGGCGACGTTCGGGTCGCCGTTCAACGTGTGCATCCCACCGGCGGAATGCCAGGTCGAGCCGTGCGTCAACTCGCGCCGCTCGACCATCATCACATCGGTCCATCCCGCGAGGGTGAGGTGATAGAGCACCGACGCCCCGACGACCCCGCCGCCAATGACCACCACCTGTGCTTGTGTCTTCATGTCTTGCTCCTCAACCTAGAAGTCGGTTTCGACGCCGCCTTCGCTGACTCGGCGATCGACGAAGTCGCGCAG
>JAJCXU010000050.1 GCA_029263275.1 Ilumatobacter sp. | reverse complement strand
TCATCATGTCGCCCTGGACCTTGATCTTGCCGGCCATAAAGGCTTGCATCGCAATGGTCTGATCCTGCTCGACGAACAGCGCCTGGGCGGTTTCATAGTCGGTGGTGACGGTCGCATCGGCGTCGTCGAGTTCGCCGAGTTCGAGCCGCAGCCCGCCAGATGACGTGTCGAAGAACGCGTTGATCGTGTTGTCGTCGAACGGCACATCAATGATCGAGAGGTTGATCTTGATGACGGTGGAGATCTCTGGCACCTGATCGGCGTACTTCTCGCGAATGCCTCGCGCCGCGTCCATCCAGTCGTTGCTCAGAAAGGCATGCGTCATGGCGTCACGATAGCCCTGGCCAGCAGTGTTCCTCGTCACGTCAATGCTGGCCGGGAGGTCGGCTGGCGCGCTGGCCAGTGGGGGTCGTTCACGGAGCGATGGGAGTCGGCGCGCTCGCCGCAATGATCGTGTCGGACGCATCAACGGCCACGACACGCATGACGAGTTCGTCAAGCAGTACTGGGCCGGCAGCGTCGGCCGGTGGCTCGTCGTGCTGTCCGCCGAGCCAGATCGAGGTGCTGGCACCGGTCCACGCCCAGTACACGGCACCGTCGGGTTCAGCGAGGGTCAGTGAGTATCGCGTCGCCCCATCGACCGGTTGCCACGCAAGCAGCGGCCGTTCGCCGTTGCCCGTTTGCGGGTTGGTCACCACGATGACATCGAGCGCGGCGAGGTCGGAGAGCTCCGAGGCCGGGGCCGGGGCTGACGTCTCCGCGGGGTTGGTGGCCGGTGTGGTGGACGGTGTGGAGGAGGGTTCGACGGACGCGGGAGGGGCACTGGCCGTCGTGGGATCCGGAGATGTCGTGCTGCTGCTGTCTGAACCGCCGCATGCGCTCACGATGGTGATCGCTCCGAGGAGTACGCCGCGGCACCAGCGGGTCACTGATCCTCCCATGCGGCGAGTGCTTGGGCTGACAGTGCGTCGTTGCCGAGGGTGCTCGCCGCGAACGCGATGGTGAGCATGGTGTCACGATCGCCCGCTGCAACGGCGTCCTCGAGCTTGTAGAGCAAGATGTCCAGGAGTTGAGAGGTGAGCTGCTGGCCCTCGGCGTTGGCATTCGCACCGAGCACTCCGGCGGCTACTCCGGCGATGATGGCTCGGTTGTACTGCTCGGCAGTCAACCAGTCGTCGTTGGCGATCATCTTCCGCAGGAGGTCAGCGACCACGTCGGCCACGGCACTGGAGAAGTGGGCAGCGTCGCCGATGCCGCAGTCAGAATTTCGCTTGATCGATGCGGCGAACGAGGCGGCGCGGTCGATGAGATCGTCGAGGGCGGCTGGGTCGAAGACCTGGTTGTCGAGTTGGACGCCGATCGCGGTGCCGTCGTTGACGAGTTCGTTGAGCAGGGCGATCTGTTCGGGCGTCGTCGCTCCGGCCGATCCGGTGCGGACGGCGCTCCAGAAGGCTCGATCAACGTCGAGTGATCCGCCGCCGCTCTCCACGAGGCCGCTCTGCTGGGCGATCTGTGCTTCCAAGTCGCCACTGACGAATGAGCAACCGGCTTGTCGTACGTCAAGCGGAATCGGAGTCATGTCACCGGCGCCGAGCGTGAAGCTGACGGGCGTCGGGCCGGGAAGTTCAGTCGCCGTGACCGAGCCGGTGACGGTCGCCTCGCTGGCCACGAGTGTGGGCAGCTCGGCAGACCCGCCGACGTTGCCGAGGGCGGTGAAGATCAGGTCAGCTGAGGCGTCGGTGGAATCGCCGCTTGCATCGGCGACGTACTGGAAGATCCCGTCGGGGACGCCGCCGCTGAACGTCACGTCGAACGTCCCGCCGGACGTGGCGCTGCCATAGGCGCCCGGATACTGAACACTTGCGACCCAGGTCATCGTTCCGCTCCACGTTCCGTCTGGGAAGCCAGGCGGATCCGGTGCGGCGGTCACGGCCGATGACGCGAGTGCCACGGCGAGCACGATCGTTGTCGCTTGGCCGAGCACGGGGGATCAGTCGAGGTACTCGGTGAGGACGTCGCGCATCGACACGACGCCGATGGGTCCACCTTCGTCGTTACGAATCAGGATGTGGCGGACGTAGTTCTCCATCATCTCCACGGCGACGTGCGCGATCGTGGAGTCGGGGGTGGCCCACAGGAGGTCTCGACTCTCCATCGCCGAAATCGGCGTGTCGTCGAGGTCGAGACCGTCGGCAACGGCGCGGACGATGTCACGTTCGGACGCCACGCCCTCGATCTGGTCGAGTTCGCCAATGACGATGAGACTCGTGTCGCCCGTACTCAGCGCCGCGGCCGCCTCCCTGATCGACGACGCCGGCGAGACGGTCGTGGTCAGGTCGTTCACCAGTGAGCGAATGTTGCGCGATCCGAGAATGTCGCCATCGAACTCATCGGTGCCGAAGTCACCAGCTGGTTGACCGTCGCGTGCACTCTGTGTGTCCATGGTTCGATCATGTTCGCTTTGAGTCACCGGTTGCAGGGCAATAGGTCACGTCAAGCGCGCTCAACTCGCGGCAAGAACCTGTTGACGCGCCAGTTGAGCGACGTCCGCCACAGCCATCCATTCGGCGCTCCCGCTCTCGACTGCTGGCGAGAACGCGGCGAACAGTTCGTCGGCAAATGCCGCTTCTGGTGGGCTGCCGATCGACCACGACCACTGCAGCAGGCCCACACGGCTGGAATCGCCACGGCTGAGGGCGGCGTCGAGGGTCGCCGCGGCAACGGCGACATCAGCGCTCGAGGCCGAGCACCGTGGGGCATCGAGACCCTCGTCGAGACAATCGAGACTCCAACTGCTCTCACTCACCGAGAGCAGAATGCCGCGATCGTTGTCAGCAGCGTCGGCGTCGGTGAGGAAGTCCTGGCTCGAGTCGATGATGAACGGGAAGTCGCGCTGGTCATCGGTGACCTCCATCGGCCCATGGCAGTCGGACGGCGTCGTGCACGTTGCGATCCATTCGGCTCCGGCAGGGACGTTCTCGGTGCGCAGGCTCTTCATGCAGTACGCGACGGCCCCATTGGTCGATTCGAACCCAGCCTGAATCGCAGCCTCGACCCAGGGGCCCTGGGAACAAATCCCCGAGACGTGCGAGACGGGCTTCCCGAGAGCGGCCCCCAACGCCTGCCGCTGTGAGCGCAGCGCCGCGGCGAAGTCGTCGAGCCGAAGTGTTCCCGCTCCGCCGACGTCGGCATGGACCTGCACGCTGTGGCCACGATCGATGAGCTGCTGCAGTACGTCATCGTCGTGTGTGGCGGCTGCCTCGACGAAGATGGTGCCGATCTCGAAGCTCAGCACGACGCTGTGTTCGAGCGCGCTGTGCGCAACGTCGAGGATCGCGTCGCGATGGATTTCGAACATGTCGAGGTTGCTGACCTCGTTCCGGAATCCTTCGACGTGAATCGAGATGGACAGATACAGCGGATACTCGCTCGCCAGCGTCGTCGTCTCTTCCGGTGTTGTGTCCACCTGGGTTGTCTCTGCCCGCGTGGAGGCAGCCGTTTGGTTCGGCGTCGCTGCGGAGCTGCAGGATGTTCCGATTGCTGCCGCAGCGAGGGCGATGGCGACATGAAGGTGACGGTGTCGCATCGTCTGCCGGGGGCCCATGGTCGTTCATCGTAGAGACGTGGGCAGCTAACCTGAGCAATAAATCAGAAATAGTTGAGGGATTG
>JAJCXU010000049.1 GCA_029263275.1 Ilumatobacter sp. | reverse complement strand
CGTCGCGTGCTCGTCGGCCACGTTCTCGATGCAAGCTGCCGTGGACGCGCTGCGCAACGGGTCGGCGAAGTGTGTCGTCGTCGTCAATCCCGAGATCACCTCGGGCCACAACAACTTCGAACTGCGCGACTTCCACTTCATCTTCGGTGATGCCTGCACCGCGCTGGTGCTCGAACGCACCGACGACGCGGTGGCCGATGCCGCCGGCGACCCGGCACATCGCTGGGAGGTGCTCGGCACCAAGCTCGCCACGCAGTTCTCCAACAACATCCGCAACGACTTCGGCTTCCTCAACAGCTCAGAAGTCGACGAACGCGATCCGCACGAGGTGATCTTCCGCCAGAACGGTCAGATGGTGTTTCGCGAAGTCTGCCCGCTGGTCGCCATCCACATCACCGACCACCTCGAATCGCTCGACCTCGATGCCGATGGCGTTCGCCGATTCTGGTTGCACCAGGCGAACCTCAAGATGAATCAGCTCATCGCCAAGGGGGTGCTCGGGCGAGTCCCCGACGAAAGCGAGGCACCGGTGATCCTCGACGAGTATGCAAACACGAGCTCTGCGGGTTCGGTCATCGCATTCCACAAGCACCGTGCCGACCTGTCGACTGGCGACCTCGGCGTCATCTGCTCGTTCGGCGCCGGTTACTCGGTCGGCAGCGTGGTCGTGCGGAAGGCCTGACCGGCGGGATCCCAGATGTTGTCGGTCATCCAGTTCGCGCTCGGTCTGTGCCTCGTCGGCATCATCTTGATGTCGGCCATTCGAACGGTCGTGTTGCCCCATGCCGGATCGGTGCGGATGACGCGGGCGGTCTTTCGCGTCTTCCGATACGTGGCCAACGTCTACGCGAAGGTCGACTCGGCGCCGACGCGCCGACACGGGCTGATGCAGTTCTCGGTGGCTGCCGGTCTGCTGGCACTTCCCGTGTTGTGGCTGACCGTTGCGCTCGGTGGGTACACGTTGATGTTCCAGTCACTGGGCACCGACTCGTGGCGTGACTCATACGACCTCGCCGGTTCGTCACTGTTCACGCTCGGGTTCGCGAAACCCGACGATCTCGTTCGCCTCACGTTGGCCTTCTCCGCGTCGATGCTGGCGATCTCGATCCTCGCACTGCTCCTCGTCACCTACTTGCCGACGATCTATCAGGCGTACACCGCGCGTGAATCATTCCTCACCTCGTTCGAGACGATTGCGGGCGACCCGCCCAATGTGGTGGACATGATCATCCGGGCTTACGAACTGGAGTCGCTCGATCGTCTCTCCGGTATCTGGATTGGTTGGCGCGAATGGTTCGCCGATCTTCGGGAGTCCCACACCGCGCTTCCAGCAGTCGCCTTCCTCGGTTCGTCGCGGGTGGATCGGAGCTGGGTCGCCACGGTGGGCACCCTGCTCGACGCCGCGTCGGCGTCGCTGGCCATCCTCGACCACGAGCCCGACTCGGTCGCCGATGCAGCCTTGTGTGTCCGCGCCGGCAGCTTGGCGTTGCGTGACATCGCTGAGTATCTGAGTATCGACGTCGACCATGACCCGAGACCCGACGATCCCATCAGCGTGACGCGCGCCGACTTCGACACGGCCTACGACACGCTGGTCGCAGCGGGTGTGCCCGTGAACGATCGCGATGATGCCTGGGTGGCCTGGGCGGGTTGGCGCGTCAACTATGACGCAGCGCTCGTCGGACTCGCCCGAATCACCGCGAGTTCGACCACGCGACTGACCACGAGCGGTGCCTACGGCGACGCCAGCTGACCCCCAACCCCGCCCACCCGGAACTCCCAACCCGCCCACCCCGAACCCCGTTTGCGTGACAATTTTGGCTGGCAGTGAGACCCAATTCGTCACGCAAACCCTGACAGCGAGGTCGGCAGCATCCAGACTGGGGGTGTGAGCGACATCGCCGTGCGAGCTGAGGGCCTCGTCAAAGTCTTCAAGACGACTCGTGCGGTCGACGGTGTCGACCTCGCCGTGCCGCGTGGCGCGATCTACGGGTTACTCGGGCCCAATGGCGCGGGCAAGACCACCACCGTGCGGTTGCTGACCACGTTGCTGAAGCCCGACGCCGGCCACGCGACGATCGACGGGATCGACGTCGTGCGCCATCCGGGCGAGGTCAGGGCCCGAATTGGACTCACCGGGCAATACGCGGCCGTCGAGGAACGACTCACGGCGCGCGAGAACTTGAACCTGATCGGCCGGCTGTATCACCTGCCGCGCGACGTCGTTCGCCGTCGTGGTGATGAACTGCTCGAACGATTCGAGCTTGCCGAGGCCTCGCGCCGAGTCGTGAAGGGGTACTCGGGAGGCATGCGACGTCGCCTCGACATCGCCATGAGTCTCATCGCCCGTCCGTCCGTTCTGTTTCTCGACGAGCCGACGACGGGTCTCGACCCGCGCAGCAGACTTGCGATGTGGGAGTTGATCGAGGAGCTCGAGCGGGACGGCACGACCGTGCTGCTCACCACGCAATACCTCGATGAAGCCGACCGCCTTGCGGAGCGCATTGTCGTGATCGATGCTGGCCGCGTCATCGCGCAGGGCACCTCAGACGAGCTGAAGGATCAGATCGGCGGCGATCATCTCTCGGTCTCTATCGCGTCGGCCGACAACCGTACGATGGCGATGGACGCGCTGAGTCCGCTCACGACGGGCACCATCGAGATCGCCGATGACGGAACACGCCTGAATGCGTCGATCGCGTCGGGCCACCGCATGGTTCCCCGCGCCATCCGAGCACTCGATGATGCAGGCGTCGACGTGCTGACGGTCGAAGTGCGCCGCCCGACACTCGACGACGTGTTCCTCAGACTCACCGGCAAACACGCCGGGACCGACACGACCGACCCCGGCGTCTTCATGGGCTCAGGCGGGTTCGAATGACCACCGCCAAGAAGAGTGACTTCTCGGTGCACCCCTCGCGCGGCCTGACTGCGGCCGACGTACGCGCCGCGGCGCTGGCGATCAATCGCCCGCCTGCTGCCTCGGGCCCGATCTGGGTGGTGCGCGACTCGTGGACAGAAGCCACTCGGCATCTGCGGATCGTGCCCCGCAACATCGAGCTGATCATCTACGCCACCATCCAGCCGGTGATGTTCGTGCTGCTGTTCGTCTACGTCTTCAGCGGCGCCATCGAGGTCCCG
>JAJCXU010000048.1 GCA_029263275.1 Ilumatobacter sp. | reverse complement strand
CCACGAACTCTTGTTCCGACAGCACGCGAGAGAACGCTTCGATGGTGAGGACGAGGTCGCGAAACTCCTCCATGACGAGATTGACGAACGTGTGCGGCTTCGCTGCGGCTGCCGTCCGATACAAGGTGCGCAGCCGATCGGCGACGCGCTCGATCGTGTGGTCGAACGCCAACACGTCGAGGTTGGCAACAATCGAGGAGATCTTGACCGACACGTAGTCGACGTCATTGCGTTCGACCTTGGCCAACACTGCCGCCAGGCGAGCATCGGCTTCGGCGTCGGAGAGAATCGCCTCACCCAGCGGGTTGACGTTCAGCCGGACCCCGTCAGCGGCGCGGCGGCGAACATGACGCCCGAACTCAGGGTCGTCGGATGGGAGGACGATGCCATGCGTCTCAGACTTCACGCGCCGGACGACCAATGGCATCACCACCTTCGGCAGCTTGGGAGCGACCATCGCACCGACCCGGAGCATCACACTGTCGAGTGCTCCCATCGCTGAGGTCGGGTGGGCATGAACGAGTTCAGCGAAGCGGCGCGACGCCACTGCCGGATCATCGAGGCGCAACACCTCGTCGGTCAGGGAGAGGATCAACTCACGACCGTGATCATCGGCGAGCAACCGGCCAAGTCGTGCTCGGCGCCGACGTTCACCGCGTGACTCATCGGCAAGGCTCACACTGAGGAGCTCGCGAGCGAGCGCCACGGCGGCATCGGCCTGCTCGCGGTCGTCGCTGCTGAGGTCGACATCGGTCGGGTCGAGCAAGGCAACACGCATGACAACATCAAAGTCGCTGTCCGATGGCTCGGTCTTGCACGAATGCGTCACCGCATCGGTCGAATTCGTCCGATGCGGCCTGCCAGGATGCATGTCGTGATCGATCGTGCACTCGCAGCCGTCACCGATGTCCTGGCAACGACCCCACATGTCATGTTCTGCATCAAGGCGCTCGATGGAACGTATGTCGCCGCCAATCAGGCGTTTGCCGACCGGGCCGGCGTGGCGGCTCCGGGCGATGTCGTCGGCCGGACCGCCGCAGAACTCTTTCCCGCCGAGCTCGTCGAGCTGTATGCCGCGCAGGACGACGAGGTGATGCGCACCGGCCACATGTTGAGCAATGAGCTCGAAGCGATCACTCGGCCCGACGGCAGCCTGGGGTGGTTCCTCACATCGAAGTCACGCTGGCTGGACGATGAGGGGCAGCCCGCTGGCTTGGTCATCGTGTCGGTCGACCAGCGGACCGCGGTCGACGGCACGGCCCCGCATCGCCGGCTCGCTGCCGCGATCGATGTCGCCCGCACACGCTTCGCGACCCAACTCACCGTCGGGGAGTTGGCCGAGGCCGCCGAGATGACGGTGACGCAGCTCGAACGCATGTCACGACGAGTGCTCGGCCTGAGTCCGAAGCAACTGATCCTCCGCTTCCGACTCGAAGAGGCGCTGCGGTTGCTCGACACCACGGCCGACCCGATCGCCGACATCGCACACCGGTGCGGGTACTACGACCAAAGCGCCTTCGGACGACACTTCAAGCGCGCCATCGGTGTGTCCCCGGCGGCGTACCGCTCAGAGACGGTCACTCGATAATCGCTGTCAGTGCCCGTGCGTGCCGTCTCCGCAATCGTGACACTCGAGTTGCAGCGTCGAGTGCCCGATGACGTGTTCGGTTTCGAGCATGGCGCTCAGCCGAGCGACAGTCGTCTGCGCATCATGAACTGACAGCGCCCCATCGACGACGACGTGGGCCGTGACGCTGATCTGTCCGCCGCCGATCGGCCGGAGGTGCACGTGGTGCACGCCATCGACGTCCGGCTCCTCGAGCAGCGCATCGACCACATCAGTGGTCGACAGACGGCCGGGCACACGGTCGAGCAGCAGCTGTACCGCTGTCACGATGAGCCGCCACGTCGACCAGAGCACGGCTGCGGACAACAGGAGCGAGGCTGCCGGATCGATCCAGGCCGGGCCACCGATCGCAAGCAGCACTCCGGAGATCACGACGATGAACGAGCCCGCGAGGTCCGTGAGGAGATGCAGTCGAGCGGCGCGCAGCGAGATGCCGTCAGCGCCATGATCATGGCCAACGAGCAGCACGCTCACACCATTGACCACGATGGCGATCAGCCCAATGACGACGACTCCCCAACCCTCGACCTCTTCCGGTTCGAATAGGCGGTTGACGGACTCCCAGACGATCCAGACGACCGATGCGACGAGGAGCAGTGCGGAGACGAATCCGCCGAGCGCATCGGATTTTCCGAGCCCATACGTGAACCGGGCGTCTGCCGGTCTGCGAGCCATGCGGAGTGCGATAAGTGCCGTGACCAGCCCGAGGGCGTCAACGGCTTGGTGCGCGGCGTCGGCGAGCACGACAACCGAACCAATGGCGAGACCGACCGCCACCTGCACCACGGCGAACCCAACGTTTGCGGCTGACGCGACACCCAGCCGGGTCGACGAACCGTGCGCGTGATTCTCACTCATTGAGAATGAGGGTAGCGGGTGGATGGCCATGCGACAATGGGGCAATGGGGCAATGAACGAACACGAACGACTCGAGGTCGTGGATGTCGCCGAGCAACATCGGTACAAACTTCGCCTCGATGGTGAACGCGTCGGGCTTGCTGACTACATGCGGCGGCATCCCGAGACCCACGATCTGATTGCGAGCTGACCATGTGCCGGAACATCACCACGCTGCGCGGACTCGAACCAGCGGCCACCGACGTGGAAATCGAAGCCGGCGCACGTCAATACGTCCGCAAGATCACCGGCGTGCAGAAGACGTCTGCTGCCACGGAGGAGGCCTTCGAGCGAGCCGTCGCCGAGATCACCGCCGTCACCACGCGGGTCATCGCTGAACTCCCACCCCGCAAGCAACCGCCAAAG
>JAJCXU010000047.1 GCA_029263275.1 Ilumatobacter sp. | reverse complement strand
AACACGGGCACGCCGGCGTCGGCGGCCTCTTGCGCTCCGTCTGACGTGAGTCGGCCAACGGTGGTCTCGCCGTCGCTGAGCAGCACGATGACCCCAGGAGCAACGTCGTCATCTTGGCCTGCGGACGCGTCGTCGCTGTCGGCGGCATTGACCAGCAGCCGAGTTGATGTCGACAGTGCGTCTCCGATTGCGGTTGATTCATCGAGTTCGAGACGGTCGAGGCCTCGATCGAGTGCCGATCGATCCAGCGTCGGGTTGACCGCGACGTCGACTTCGCCCGAGAACGAGATCAGGCCGACTTCGACATTGTCGTCCACTTGGTCGATGAACTCCCTGGCGGCCACTCGTGCCGACTCGAATCGACTCGGATCGACGTCGTCGGCCTCCATCGAGAGCGAGACGTCGAACGCGACGAGAATTCGGCCCTCACTCTTGGTTCGCTCGGTGGAGCGGTCGACCGGACGGGCGATGGCGATGACCGCCGCGGTGAGCCCGATGAGCTGCAGCACGGCGACGACATGGCGACGCCACTTCGGGCGCTCGGGCACGATGTCGTCGAGGAGATCCACCTGCGTGAAGCGAATGGCGGTCTTGCTGCGCCACCTCAGCACCACGACGTAGAGGACGGCCAGCCCGGCGACGATGAGGAGCAGCCACAGGCGACCCGCTTCGAGGAAATCGGTGCTCATCGCGTCAGCACCCCGCCACGTATCGCCTGAGTGCGGCGCCGCTGAACGTGTTGGACGACGCTGCCGAGCCAGTCGCCATCGGTGGTCAGTTCGATCGTGTCGGCACCTGTCCGACCGAGTTCGGCTAGGCGCGTCGCTCGTTGCTCCGCGGCGGCCTCGATGAACTTGCGCTGGACCGATTCGGTCACTCGAATCTCGCGCACGCGCCCCGACGCTGGATCGGTCATCTGCACCAGCCCGATCGGGGGGACGTCGTATTCACGTGGGTCGTGGACCGTGATCGCGAGGAGATCGTGGCGCAGACTCAGCCGCCCAAGCGCCGTGGTCCACTCTGTGCCCACGAAGTCTGAAATCACGGCGACGAAGCCCCGCCGCTTCGCCAGTGCGCCGACGCGGTCGAGGGCTCCCGCCATGTCGGCGGACCCCTGCCCGTCGGAGACCGGGGGAGCGGCCAGCGTCGACAGGATGGCCCGGACCTGGTTCGTTCCTGAACGGGGCGGCACCACATGAATGTCGGGGCCGGCCACCATCACCGCGCCGACTCGATTCTGGTTCCGGGCGGTGAGAAATCCCACAGCCGCGGCAGCCGCCAGCGCCGTCTGAGCTTTGGTGTTACCCACCGTGCCGAACTGCATTGGCGCCGACGCGTCGATGACGAGCCAGGCCGTCAGGTCGTGATCGGCGATCTGCTCACGAACATAGGTCTCCTGTGTCCGTGCGGTGACGTTCCAATCGATGCGGCGGACGTCATCGCCCGGTGCATATTGGCGCGACTCACCCGGTTCGGATCCGTGTCCGGGGGTGAGGCCCTGATAGTTGCCGTGGAGCACGCCATCGAGCCGACGACTGATCGTCAGTTCGAGCGTGCGGAGCAACTCGGTCACCGTGTCGGTCGGTGGCCCCTGGGCCCAATGCGTCGGTGGCGCGGGGCGGTCAGCCACGTTCAGCTCCGGCCGAACACGTCGTTTGGCTTCGGCGACACCCAGTTGGCTGGCACGGTGGCGAGGATCCGCTGGATGACGTGGTCGGCGGTGATGTCGCGAGCGAGTGCGTCGTACGTGAGGAGCAGTCGGTGGCGGAGGATCTCCGGTGCCAAGTCGAATACGTCTTGCGGAGTGGCGTAGGTGCGGCCACGGAGCATCGCCATCGCCCGGGCGCCCTTCACCAGGTTGAGTGAGGCGCGTGGGCTGGCACCGAGGCCGATGACCGAGCCAAGATCGGTGAGGTTGTAGCGGTCGGGGTAGCGGGTGCACTGCACCACGTCGACGGCGTACTGCGCCACAGACCGATCGACGAATACTTCGTCGGCGCGGGCCTGCAATGCAGTCAGTTCGTCGAGCGTGATCACCTGATCGGGCCTCGGAGCGGCCGAGGCAATGGCCATTCGGTCGAGGATGGTCATCTCTTCGTCCGCCGTGGGGTGGTCGAGCACGATCTTCATCATGAAGCGGTCGCGCTGAGCGTCAGGAAGTTGGTAGACGCCTTCGGATTCGATCGGGTTCATCGTCGCGACAACGAAGAACGGCGGCTCCACCGGATGTGTGATGCCGCCGATGGTGACCTGCTGTTCGGCCATCACTTCGAGCAGCGCCGACTGCACCTTGGCTGGCGCTCGGTTGATCTCGTCGGTCAGCAAGAAGTTGACGAAGACCGGGCCGAGTTCCACGTCGAAGGTCTCCGAGCCCGCTCGGTAGATCCGCGTGCCGACGATGTCGGACGGCAGAAGATCAGGAGTGAACTGGATGCGAGCAAACGACCCGCCGACCACGTTGGCCAGCGTCTCAGCCGCCAATGTCTTGGCCAGACCAGGGACTGATTCCAGCAGGCAGTGACCGCGGCACAGAACACCGACGAGGAGTCGCTCGAGCAGGCGTGATTGCCCGACGATCACCTTGCGCAGTTCGAAGAAGATCTTCTCGAACGTCTCCGCCGTGGCGAGGTCGTTCATCGGCATCCCGCTCGCGCTGTTCGTGTTGTGCTGTTCGGTGGCAGGTGGCCCCGAAGTCGATTGGTCCGCCATCTCGAAGTCACTCATTCGCTGAGCAAACTACCCGGCGTCGACGTGTGAGCTCGGTCGCCGGACCGCCGGACCACTGAATGATTCGGCGGCTACCGTGGCGAGATGACCGATCGCAGCGCGGAGCATGTGGCGCCCACAGACGACGACTTCGACGCGGTGGCATTCGAACGAGCCGAACGAGCGGAGCACGAGGAACGAGCAGCAGAGCTGAAGCTGATGGCAATCGCGGCCGGTCGCCGCAAGGGCGGCATGGCTGGCGCAGCGATGGCTGGCGCCATGCTGGCCGTCCGTGACATCTACGAAGGACCGCCCCTCGACGCCGACATCGTCGAGGTGGCTGAGAGCCCCGACGAACCAGGCGACATCGATACCGACGGCATCGAGGTGACCGTGGGCGATGTCGACGTGTGGGCGCCGCCACCTGGCGGTACGACCGACGTTCCTGACGCCTGAGTCTGCTCCTCGGCCACTGATCCTCTCGATCGTGGCAACAGCCGCGCCCGACTCGTCGGCGCGCTCGTATCCTGCCCGCTGTGACCAGCACGGACGACACCGCGAACCTGGCGACCGATGTGCTCATCGTTGGTGGCGGGCCCGCCGGGTCCGCCGCTGCGATCGAGCTCGCTCGGTCAGGCCGGTCTGTGGTGCTGATCGATCGGGCAGTCTTTCCTCGCGACAAGTGCTGTGGCGATGGATTGACCACCTTGGCGCTGCGTGAACTCGAACACCTCGAATTCGACCCCGCCGCCGTCGACGACTGGTTCGACGTCGAAGGCGCCTCGTTGCGGTCTCCGTCGGGTCGCTCCGTCGATATTCCGCTCGTCGGTCCCGGCCGGTATGCCGCTGTGGCGCCCCGCCTCCAGTTGGACAACGCACTGGTGGAGCTCGCCCGCTCCGTCGGCGTTGACGTGCGAGACGGCATTGCGTTTGAGTCGATCGAGCAGCACGACGATCATGTTGTGGTCGCCGCCGATGGGGTCAGCATCACGGCTCGGTATGTCGTGGCCGCGGATGGGATGTGGAGCCCGGTCCGCAAGTCGCTCGGGTTGAACGAGTCCGGCTATCTCGGCGAATGGCACGGGTTCCGGCAGTACGCAAGCGGCGTGACCGGAACCGCAGCAACACAGCTGCACGTGTGGTTCGAGGAAGACTTGCTGCCCGGCTACGCGTGGGCGTTCCCGCTGCCGAACGGTCGGGCGAACATCGGCTTCGGAGTGCTACGAGACGGCGTCCGCAAGACGAAGGATATGAAGGCGCTGTGGCTCGATCTGCTTCAGCGGCCACACGTGGTCGAAGCACTCGGCGCTGACTTCGAGTTGGAGGACCGGCACACCGCGTGGCCGATTCCTGCCCGGATCGATGAGGCGGTGCTGTCGAGTGGCCGCGTGTTCTTTGCGGGCGACGCCGCGATGGCCACCGATGTGATGACGGGCGAGGGCATCGGCCAAGCGCTGCTCACCGGTCGGCTCGCGGCCGAGGCGATCATCGCCGGTGGAGCGACGCAACCTGACGCGGCGGCCGGTATCTATGAACGCGAAGTCGAGCACCATCTGCGCGCCGACCACAAGATGTCGCTCGCGCTCGGCAAGGTGCTGGCGAAACCGTGGGGCGCCCGTCCCCCGCCCCGAGACGTCGCCGCGAGCGCCGCCGGGGGCCACCGCCACTTCGCCCGCTGGCGGTTCGCCGACGCGCCCCGCGCCGTACTCCACCCCCCGCCTCGCTGGCACCGTCACGT
>JAJCXU010000046.1 GCA_029263275.1 Ilumatobacter sp. | reverse complement strand
GGGCGACCACATCGCCGTATCGCTTCCCGAGCGAGCGGACGTCAATCAGAGTTGGAGAGGGAGTGGACATAGCGTCCATTCAATCTGGACACTCTGTCCAATCCAACCCGACGGATGATCAGAGGCGCTTGGATGGGCTGTTCGTGATCAGCCGCAGACGGTTTCGTTCTCCGGCGCTTCGAGTTGCACGAGGTAGTCATGGATCGCATCGTCGATGCAACCGTTCACGCGGTAACCCGTGTGCTGGTTCGCCTCGACCACAACGAGGCGACCGTCTTCGAGCGCGGCAGCCATCTTGCGGCTGCTGTCGAGTGGCGTGCTCGGGTCGCCCGTGGTGCCCACGACCACGATCGGCCCAGCAGCGATACCCGTGATGTCGATCCGTGGATCGATCGCCTCAGGAAAGAACGAACAGGAGTAGGAACCCGTGGTGTACGGGAAGAGCCGAGGTGCCGCCCCGATGAGCAGCTCGGCATTTGCGTCGGCTTGTTCGACCGTGGGGCGCTCAGGGTCGTCCGCGCACGAGATCGCTTGGAATGACTCCAGCAGGTTGCCGTAGCTGCCGTCAGATCGGCGTTGGTAGTACGCGTCCTGCAACGCCAGCAGGCCATTGCCGTCACCGTTCGCTGCATCATCGAGTGACCGTTCGAGCGTCGGCCAGAACTGATCCGAATACATCGCACGGACCACGCCGGTCACGGCGACGCCGAGGCTGACGTCAGCGCGGCCCTCTGGCCCGGCCAGCGGTGCCTCATCCAGTGACACGAACAGTTCGTCGAAGGCGCCTTCGGCGTCACCGTCGTTGTGGAACGCACAAGAACTGTCGTCGCTGCACTCAGCGAGAAACGTGTTCAGCGCTGCTTCGAAACCGACCCACTGCTGACGAGTCGCCTCGATGCTGTCGGCGTTCGGATCCGATGCGCCGTCGAGCACCGCGGCTCGAACGGTCGTCGGGTACATCGTCGCCCAGACGGCCCCGAGCTCGCTGCCGTAGCTGAAACCGAAGTACGAGGCCTGTTCCTCACCGAGCGCCTGACGAATCGCGTCCATGTCTCGCGCCGAGTTGTTCGTTCCGATGTACTGCAGCGGCCGGCCGACGCGATCGATGCAGCGCTGCGCGAACTCTTCGGCCAAGTCGACCAATTCGTTCTTCTCATCGACATCGTCGGGTGTGATGTCACCGGTCGCATAGAAGTGGTCGTACTCGTCGTCGTCGATGCAGTCAACGGCGCCACCACTGACGCCCGTACCTCGTGGATCCCACGCGATGACATCAAAACGGCTGGTCAGCTCCGATTGGAACCAGCTGGTGGCATTGAGTGCCATCGTGCTCGCCGGTGATCCTGGGCCACCGTTGTTGACCATCAGAATGCCCACTCGGTCGCCGTCGGCACGATGACGTGCGACGAAGAGGTCGATGGTGTCGCCCTGCGGGTCGGTGTAGTCGAGGGGCACCGTCAATCGCCCGGTGTCGACACGCCCTGCAGTTTCTTCCCACACGATCTCGTAGTCGAGCGGCTCGGGCGGTGAGGTGCTCGGTGGGATCGTGTCGCCGGCCTGCGCCGTCGTCGGCGGTGCGACCGTCGTCGAGGTGGTTGTCGGGATCGATGTGATCTCGCGTGTTTTTGGCGCCGGCGCGGCATCGGACGACGTACACGCAGCAACCAGCAACGTGCTACCGATCACCGCGGAGAGGACACGACGCATGGCCATGCAGCGTACGGGCGGTCACCTCGTAGCGTGCGCACATGCGGATGGCCCCACACCACATGATTCCCGGCGACAAAGAAGCACTCGGCGGGGTCAAACTCGCCGACGGAACCTTCAAGAGAGTGTGGCAATTCGCGCGCCCCTATCGCCGCACGATCGCGCTGTTCCTCCTCGCGATCCTTGCCGCTGCGCTCCTCGCCCTCGTGCCGCCATTCGTCGTCCGCGAGATCATCGACAGCTCGATCCCCAACGACGATCGTGGTGCGATCAAGGTGTTGGCTGGCATCGCGGTCGGTGCTGCGCTCGCCGACGCTGGCCTCGCCATCCTGCAACGATGGTGCAGCTCACGCGTCGGCGAAGGACTCATCTACGACCTCCGCCGCGCCCTCTTCGCGAAGGTCCAGCGGATGCCGATCGCGTTCTTCACGCGTACCCCCACAGGATCAATCACCTCCCGCCTGAGCAGCGACGTCGTCGGGGCACAGTCAGCGGTGACCAGCACGCTGGGCAGCGTGGTGAGCAACGTCGTCGTCCTCACGACGACCTTGGCGGCAATGATTGCTCTTGAGTGGCGGCTCACGTTGCTCACCTTGATCGTCCTGCCCCTGTTCATCGTGCCGGCCCGTCGCGTCGGCACACGGCTACAAGGCATCTCGCGTGAGCAGATGGGACACAACGCCGCCATGAACACACAAATGACCGAACGCTTCAACGTGTCCGGCGCGATGCTCGTCAAGCTGTTCGGATCAGGCACTCGCGAAGCTGACTCATTCGAGTCACGAGCCCGCGGCGTGCGCGACACCGGCATCCAGTCTGCGATCTACGGCCGAGTGTTCTTCGTTGCCCTCGGCCTCGTCGGCGCAATCGGAACTGCGGCGATCTATGGCCTCGGCGCATTGATGGTCGTCGACGGCGACATCTCGACGGGCACACTCGTGGCCTTGGCGGCGCTGGTGACCCGCGTGTATCAACCCCTCACCGGGCTGACGAACGCTCGCGTCGATCTGATGACGTCGATGGTCAGTTTCGAACGGGTCTTCGAAGTGCTCGACGCACCGGAGGCCATCACCGAGAAGCCAGGGGCCTTCGACTTGGTCAGGCCCAGAGGGGCCGTCGCCTTCGACGACGTGACCTTCCGCTATCCACCAGCGGCCGACTCGGCCATCGCTTCGATGGAGCAGAACGCCGGTCTGGGCGGAGAAAGCGATCCTGACGTGGACGTGCTGCAGGGCCTGTCACTGTCGATTGCGCCAGGTGAAACAGTCGCGGTCGTTGGTGCCTCAGGTGCCGGCAAGTCGACAACGATCTCGCTGCTGCCCCGCCTGTACGACGTGACCTCCGGGGCCGTGCGCGTGGACGGCCACAATGTTCGTGACCTCACGCTCAACTCACTGCGCGCCGCGATCGGCGTCGTGGCCCAAGACCCACATCTGTTCCACGAATCGATCGGTGAGAACCTGCGCTACGCCGACCAGTCGGCCACCGACGACGACGTCATCGCTGCGGCCAAGGCGGCACGGATTCACGACACGATCGCGGCGCTCCCAGATGGTTACGACACCATTGTCGGTGAGCGGGGCTACCGCCTCAGCGGTGGGGAGAAGCAGCGGCTCGCAATTGCCCGTCTCCTGCTGAAGAATCCGGCGATCATCATCCTCGACGAGGCAACCAGCCATCTCGACAACGACAACGAAGCACACATCCAAGCCGCACTCGAACATGCCATGGACGGACGCACTGCGCTCGTCATCGCACATCGCTTGTCGACGATCCGCAGTGCCGACCGCATTGCGTTCGTCGAGAACGGACGGATCGCAGAGATCGGCACCCACGACGAGTTGCTCGCAGCTGACGGGCGATACGCCCGTCAGCTGCATGCAGGTGAACTCGTGAACCCCGACTGATCATTCGGTCGGTTGGCCGATCAGCCGATGAAGGTCCAGTTACCGAACCAG
>JAJCXU010000045.1 GCA_029263275.1 Ilumatobacter sp. | reverse complement strand
AGCATCGCGACCATCGCCGCCGCGAGGACGGCAGGGATGAGAACCCACATCAACAGACGCCGGTCGTGGTCGTTGATGAACATCTCGTTGGCTGCGATGGCGATCATCATGATCGCTACGCCCAGCACGGCGAGGTTGGCGCCGAGGAACCGGCGGCCCAGCCGATTCATCCGGTGGGCTTTGTGGCCGAGCTCGTGTCCGATTGCATCGCTCATGGCTCGAACCGGTACCCGACGCCCCACACGGTGGTGATCCACCGTGGGTGCTCCGGGTCGCCCTCGATCTTGTTGCGGATGCGACGGACGTGCACCGTGACCGTTGCCGGGTCTTGCCAGTCGGGTGAGGATTGCCAGACCGACTCAAGCAACTGAGCACGGGAGAAGACTTGCCGTGGTGACGACGCGAGGAACAACAGCACGTCGAACTCCTTCGGCGTCATCTCCACAATCGTGCCGTCCATCGTGACCTCACGGCTGAGCGGCTCGATGTGGAGCCCGTCGAAGGTGAGCGTCGCGGGTTGTTCTTCGACGCGCCCGTTCGTGCGCCGCAACACACCGTTGACCCGGGCCGCGAGTTCGCGCGGCGAGAAGGGCTTGACGACATAGTCGTCCGCACCGAGTTCGAGGCCAGCCACGCGGTCGGATTCCTCGGCCCGAGCGGTGAGCATGATCACGGGGATCGAGCTGACGGCACGAACGCGGCGGAGAATGTCGAGTCCGTTCACGCCGGGCAGCATCATGTCGAGCACCACGAGGTCGGGCGGGTCGGAGTCGAGCAGTTCGAGCGCGGTGTGGCCATCGCCTGCTTCGGCGACCTCGTGCCCATCACGCCGGAGATAGCCGACAACGACCTCGCGAACGGTCGGCTCGTCGTCAACCACCAAGACTTTGCTTCCCGTCATGTAGACAGCCTTGCTTGTTCACATTCACGGTTCAACCTTGGGTTGAGCCTGTTTCGTGTTTGGCTCGCCGCACATCCCTCCGAAATTCGTGCCAAAAGTGCCTTCCCGGGGCGCCCTCACATCAGATTTCGGAAGAATGGGGTGGGCTGGGGGCGCTGGTTTGAGGGTGCGGACTCGACTAGGGCGCGAGGCGGCTGACCGTCCAGGTCGCCCCATCGGCGGTATACCGCACTCGGTCGTGCAGACGGCTGGGTCGACCCTGCCAGAACTCCCACTCCATGGGAACGAACCGCCAACCTCCCCAGTTGTCTGGTCGGGGCACGGGGTCGATGTCGGCGAATCGGGCCTCGGTTGCGGCGACGAGCGCGTCGAGCACCGAGCGGTCGGCGATGACCTCACTCTGCGGCGAGGACCACGCGCCGAGCTGTGACGCGCGGGGTCGTGTCGCGAAGTACGCATCGCTCTCGTCGACCGACATCCGCTCGATCGTGCCTCGCGCTCGGACCTGACGATGGAAATCCAACCAGCTGAAGCTGCCTGCCGCTACGGGTCGCCGATCGACCTGTCGGCTCTTTGCACTGTCGTAGTTCGTATAGAAGGACAGACCGCGATCGTCGATCCCTCGGACGAGCACGATGCGCGCGTCGGGCGCGTCGTCGAGCCCGATCGTCGACAAGGTCATCGCGTTGGGTTCCGCAACCCCAGCATCGAGCGCCTCGTCGTGCCAGCGTTGCCACTGCACGACGGGATTGGCATCGAGATGCTCAATCTCCAACCCTGGTGTCTCGTACTGCACTCGCCGATCGCGCAACGACTCATTCATGTCCGGACCCTTTCACACAGCTCAGAGATCTCCGACGACGAGACTGCGTCGACATCAGAACGCACGATCAATCGCTGATCAGCAGGTGAGCACCGGAGTGTTGCCCGATGTCTTGCACACCCCACCGGCCCCCGTTGAGAGGGTCACGCTGGCACCGCTGACCGCACTGCCCCGGACGACCGTCTTGCCCGTGTCGCCCGATTGGATGTACACGTCGCCCGCCGTTGAGATGGTGCTGTTGACGACCTTCGCGATGCCGTCTGCCCCGCCGAGTATCGACGCTGAGATCCACACGTTGCCGGTTCCAGAGGGCACCACCAGATGGGAGTCGGCGACCACGACACGCCCCCGCTCCCAGTCGAGCGACGTCGAGAGGTCGATGCTGGATGCGCTCAGCGTGCTCCGTCGCACCACGACGGTCGCGTCCGAGTCGGGAACACCGGCGTCACCAGCAACCGCCCCGGGCGACAGCTGGAGGGGACCGCTCATGTTGATCAGGCTGTCGATCACCTTCACGGTGGTGTTGGCCCCGCTCGGGTTGCCGGTCGTGACGACAAAGCCGGTCCCGGTGAGGTCGACGCCGCGAAACACCAGCTTCTCGCCGGCATCGATCGAGATGATGCACGCGGTGGTGAGGACACCAGTGCCGCCAACGACACGCAGCACACCGTTGACCACCACCGTTCCATCCGCGTTGCAGTCCGCAGCGAACGCAGCGGCATCGGTATGAGCGGCATTCGTTGTACCGCCCCCGATCACCAGTGCGCCCAGCATCGTTGTTGCACCGACAAGAGCTTTGACAAACCGCATGGAGACCCCGTTTCCTCTGTTCGTAGTCGAATTTCGACAGTACGAGGACCCGTGTACCCGGTCAAGGTGCCAAGGTCCCAAGATCATCTTGCACGATGACGGACGCGGCTCGCTCCGAATTACGACGGCTGAACGGACCCGAATTCATCCCCAGGAAAAGCGGACGAAGGGCGGGCGACTCTCCGATCGTCATTCGGGATCGATTGGGCTGAGGCCAAGGCGCGTGACGACGACGGTGCCTCCGGGCACCGAGGAGTTCACGCAACGCAGGGATCGGTTCAATCGGCCCGAATGACGGTGATGCCGCGCATGTAGGGGTGGAGCACCGTGGGAATGGTGATGCTGCCGTCTTCGTTCCGGTAGTTCTCGATGATCGCTGCCCACACACGCGGCACGGCAAGCGCCGAGCCGTTGAGGGTGTGCGCAAACTCGCTGCCCTTGATGGGCCTGCCGTCCTCACCGTGACGGCGGAACCGAATGTTGGCGCGACGCGCCTGATAGTCGCCGAGCCAGCTGATCGACGACACCTCGAGCCAGGCATCAGCACCGGGTGCATACACCTCGACGTCAAACGAGCGGTGATGACTCTGGCCCATGTCGCCGGCACAGATCTCGATGACGCGGTACGGGAGCTTCAGTGCGGCAATGGCCTGCTCGGAACGCCGCACCATGTCGTCGAGGAGGCCAGGCGCCTGCTCAGGAGTGGCGTACGCCATCATTTCGACCTTGTCGAACTCGTG
>JAJCXU010000044.1 GCA_029263275.1 Ilumatobacter sp. | reverse complement strand
CCGACACGGGCGAGGACCTCACCCCCGGCGGCCGGATCAACCGCCTCCTCGAGAACCTGTACGGCGAGGAGCCGGTCCTCGGGGTGCCCAAGCAGGTGCTGGTGCCATACGAGGCCGACGACCGAGCGGTGTACGAAGAGTGGCTGGAACTGGCCCGCGGCTCGAAGGTGCAGGTGCGCGTGCCGCAACGAGGCGACAAGGTCACGCTGCTCGACACGGTCACCCGCAACGCGAAGGAAGAGTTCACCCGTCACCGCATGAAGCGGGCGAGCGATCACAACACGCGCAGCCGAGCGCTGACCGAATTGCAGGACGCGCTCGAACTCCCCGAGGCACCGCTGCGCATCGAGTGCTACGACATGGCGCACATTCAGGGCACGAACTACGTCGGCTCGATGGTCGTGATGGAAGACGGGTTGCCGGCCAAACGCGAGTACCGACGCTTCAAGGTGAACGAAGTCGGCTCCGCCGTCGGCGGGCAGAGTGATGACTACGCCGCGATGGCAGAGGTCGTACGGCGCCGGTTGCAGGCCTACCTCGACGAGCGCGACCGGCCGGTCAGCGAACGCACCGGCCCAGACGGCGAAGGCGTCGAGGGCAAGGAACGTAAGCCCGGCAAGTTCGCCTACCCGCCGCAGCTCCTCCTCGTCGACGGCGGCAAGGGCCAGGTCAGCGCGACCTATCAGGTCGTCCAAGAGCTTGGTCTGGCCGACGAGATTCCCGTGGCTGGCCTCGCGAAACGGTTCGAGGAGATCTACGTGCCCGGGCAGTCGAAGCCGGTCGAGTTGCGTCGGGGGAGTGAAGCGCTGTTCATGCTGCAGCGGATCCGCGACGAAGCCCACCGTTTCGCGAACACGTTCCACCGCGAGCGCCGGAGCAAGTCGATGACGGTCAGTGCACTCGACGACATTGCCGGCATGGGCGAGGTGCGCAAGAAGAAGCTGCTCAAGGAGATGGGCGGCATCACCAAGGTGAAGAAGGCGTCACTCGAAGAGTTGCAGGCGCACAGCTTCTTGCCCGACGCCGTCGCTGCGGCGATCTACGCGAAGTTCCACGGATAGTTGCGAAAGGGGCCTGACCCCATGCGTAACTATTTGCCGGGGTTAGCTCGTCGGGGCGAGGCGGTAGGTGACGATCATGTCGAACGACACCTGGTTGGAGCTGTTGGGGTTGGTCTGGACCCAGACGCACCGGTCGTCGCCAGGATTGTTGATCCCGAACTGTTCGCAGGTCGGCAGTTGCTGGACCTCGGCGAGCGTCATCGAGGGCACGTAGGTCGAACTCCAGGTGGTGCGAGCGTTGTTGCACCACTCGACAGTGTCGTCTGGCCACCAGTCGCCCTGCGGATTCGCTTCCACGAAACAGCTGAGGAGCGACACGCCGTCGCGTTCGCCGGCATACACACGCACGCTCGGATACCGGCCGGAACCGTCCGCCTCGACCGCCCGGCCAGCGTCTCGCCCAAGGTTGACCGTGGTGTTCGACGACAGCTTCTCCTCGCCTCGGTATCCCCAGTATTCGCCTGAGGTGCCGAACATGAACTCGATCTCGCCGTTGTTCAGGTGGCCGTCATCTCCGTCGCCGGAGATGTGGACCCGGTCGATCGAGACAAGCACGGTTGGTGATGGTGTCGCGATCCGTGCGGCCCATGTGTCGGTGCCTCCGAGGGCATCAGTCGCCGTGATCAACACCGAGTAGGCGGTGTTCGGTGTGCGCTCGAGGAGTCGCAACGTCGACCGACTTCCGGCTGTTGCTTCGACGATTGAGGGCGTCGCGCCGGGCAGCGTCGGCCCGGCATCGGTTTGCGTGAACTGGTCAGGCGAGGACGCGAACTGAATCGTCGCATCAGCGGTGCTGGTGAGACCGATGGTGAGGCTTGTCCCGTCGTCCGCAGCCTCGACGTTGAAGTCCCCGACGCAGCCGTCGTCACATGGGCGAGGCGCGACGAACTGGTCCGGTCCGGGTGCCGGTGACGTGGTGAACGTGCCGGCAGCGCTGGACGTCCCCTGGTCGTCGGTCGCTCGGACCAGCACGTGGAACTCCGTCGCAAATTCGAGATCGAAGGTCTTGGTCCACGTCGTGCCATTGAGGCCGGTGTATCCGGAGGCCGTCGGCTCGCTGAAGGGGCGGATGAACTGTCCGTCCTCGTTCTGGGCGATCGGAGCTTGGGAGAGGTAGATGTCGACGATGGCAGCAGGCGTGTCGAGCTCGACCTCCATCACGTAGTGACTGGAGGTGCCGCCCTGTGTCGTGACTGTGGCGCGGTCGATGCAGCGATTGGCGCATCCGGTCGCTGCGGTGAGGTGGAAACCTCCGGTCTTGGCATCCCCGTCGAGATGAGGAATCGGTTCGGTGGGGAGTTCGACCGGGACGAACGTGGGTGCCAACGGAGTCGGAGTTGGAGCAGTCGTGGCGGTCGGCGTGTCGACGCGGGCGAACGGGATCTGTATGAGTTGGAATGGCGGCACGTCGGTGAGCGCGGGCTCCGGCGTCTCGAGCGGGACGAGGCCATCGGGCACCGAACCCGGCCCCGGGTCGGGATCCTCCCCGTCGACAACGTCGGCCGGCGTGCTGGCGTCGACCGGAGCGGTGGATGTGATGGGCTCGGTCACTACCTCGACCGATGTCGTTGGAACACCGGTCGTTGATGTCGTAGCTGAGGACGGGACGGCTGATGTTGTTGTCGCGTCAGGCGATGTCTCGACCGAGGTCAGCGCGTCCGGCGAACGGTCGCTGCTGGTGATCGCGATCGTCGCTGCGCCGACGACGAGTGCGCCGCTCATCGCAGCGGCGAGCAAGCGATGCGTGTGAGATGAACGAAGGTGTCTGCTGATGCGTGCTGTGTCCA
>JAJCXU010000043.1 GCA_029263275.1 Ilumatobacter sp. | reverse complement strand
CCTCCAGGCGCGAGCACGAAGTCACCGAAGCGGTACCTGTGTGGACCTTCATCAGCCACGACCCACCCGCTCATGTCCAGGTCGGCCGACCCGTCATTGGTGAAGCGAACCCACTCGTCGTTCTTGTTCTCATTGTCGTTGCCATCCGCGTCGAATCGAATCGCAATGCTCACGGTTGGCGCTGCAGGCGGTGCGGGGGCGGCTGTTGTCGGCGGCACCGTGGTCGACGTAGTGGTGCTCGTTGTGGTGCTGGTCGTTGTTGTCGTCGTGCTTGTGGTGGATGTCGTGGTGCTCGTCGTTGGAGGAACGGTCGTCGTGGTCGTCGGTGCGGTTGTGGAGGTCGTTGGCGCGTCGGTGCTTGACGCAGCGGGCAGCGTGGACGATGCACTTTCCGCGAACTGCTGGACGCTGGCGCCGTCACTTGTTCCGCAGCCCGCGGCGAGCGCGGCGAGGCCACCGGCAAGCAACAGAGTTCGGCCAAGTCGCGGCAACGGGACGCGTCGGCCTGCGATCGGCTGTCGGTTCCGCCACTCCATGTGCTGAGTCTCGCGCACGAAGTGACCGATGCTGTCATCTCGCCCGCGGATGATCATTGGAATGGCCACAGACCCGTTCTTCGCAGTGATGTGGACCACTCTGATCTGATTGCACCGATCCCGGATTGGCGGATTTCCCCGCCTCCTTCCACCGCCACAAACCGCAAGAGATCGCGGGACTGGCCGAATGCGGCGATACTCGGTACCACGATGGGTGATTCAGCAGACTTCCCAAACTCCGACGAGCCGCGCCAGCGCAAGTGGGTCGACGCCGCCAATTGGGTCGACAAGAGCGAACCGAAGCAGTCGAAGGAAGAGCTCCAGGAGATCGCCCACAGTCGCGGCCGAATCTGCAAGGACCGCAATTGCGTGGTCTGCGCACCGCTGCGCGAGACCCGCCGTCTGAAGAAGGCCCAACGCAAGGCAGACGCCCAAGCGTTGCTCCACGAGAAGGGCCAGCCGTGCAACCGGACCAGCTGTGCTCTCGAAGTGTGCGTCGCAGCCCGAAACGCCGCCCCTGCATCACCACCGCCCGCCGAGCCGCGCATCGACAAACAACCGAACGAGCAGCAGGTTGACCCCGACCAGATCCTTCGTCGGCAGGCCAAGCGACACCGGGCCGGCGTTCCCTGTGGGCTTGAGGACTGCCCGGACCAGCAGTGCATCGACGGCTTCGCCAACGAACGCACCCGACGTCACCGTGCCCGACGCCCCTGTCGATCGGCAACGTGCGACAACTCGATCTGCGTGTCCGGCCGATCGACGAACTGACCTCGTCGCTGTCCAGCGCAGCGACGACCAAGCAACGCGTCTCGGAAATCGGCCAGACGTGAAATCGCCGCCGAGCTCCGGCCTTGCAGTTGCGGCGCCCTCCTAGACATCGATTCATGACGAACCTGTCGAACGACGCGAAGTCTGACAATCGTCCGGTCGAACAATTCTTTCGATCGGTCGAGCAGCCTTCGTCGCCAGAAAGCCGGTTCGTCGGCGGACAAATAAATTGCCGTCCGACCGACAAATGTCTCAAGATCGCACGGAGCGTCACCGATGACTCCTCATGGCGTTAAAGATCCTGAACCTCCGCTACGACGGAACGTGTGTCATCTGCACCGCCCCGACCCCGGCATCAACCTGTGCCTGGTGGGACTCCGTTCGCAAAGAGATCACCTGCACCCGGTGCCGCCCGATTGACTTCGAACCGGTGCCGGCGAGCGCGCCCCAGACGCTTCCACCTCCACAACCTGTCGAAGTTGGCGTCGCCGGAGCCTCGGCAGCGGCCACGTTCGAACGACGGGCAGCGAACCACCGGCGACGCAACGGACTCAGCAACGATGAAGCGCTCCCTCAGCACATCACGTCGTGGGACACCGGCGCCGGCGGTGAACAGCAACTCGGCCAATTCCTCGACGACGCCTTCACCGGCACCGCCGTCGTCCTCCACGACCGCAAGGTGGTCAACGGATCGAAGCGCGGCAACATCGACCATCTGATCATCGCGTCGAGCGGGATCTGGGTCGTCGACGCCAAGAAGTACTGCGGTGTTGTCGACGTGCGCAACGAGGGCGTCTGGAAGTGGAAGACCAGCGACCTGTACGTCGGGAAGCGAAAGAAGAGCGACCTGGTCGACGGCATGGGCTGGCAGTCCGCCGCTGTGCAGAGCCTCCTCGAGCCGATGGGTATGGGCGAGGTGCCCATCTATCCGGTGCTGTGCTTCGTGGAGTCCGACTGGTCGCACCGCTCGAACGCGGCGGTTGTCGACGGCGTCCTCGTGCTCTCGCCTGACAAGCTGCACTCTGTGGCGAGTCAACCCGGCTGGGTGCAGCCCGGCTCGATGAACGCGATCGCCACCCAACTGAGCTCAGGCCTTCCCGCAGCCGTACCACGCTGACCAAGAGCCCGCGGGCGCGCGACCAACTCGCCAGCTGACTCCAGCGATCTACTCGCCAACCAACTCGACGCTGTCGGCAGTCCCCACGAAGGGCAGGCCGGCGCTGTTGAACGCGTAGGTGATCAGCCCGATGTACACCGACGGTCCGAACGCCGCCGTCGGCCCGGGCAACTGACCGGTACCTCGGTAGAGCGTCCAGTTGTCGTTGCTTGCCGCACCGAAGTTGGGCACTTGCCAAGAGACGGTCAGGCTTCGATCACTGTTACCAACGATGCGGATGTCCGCACGCCCGGCAGGAGCCGTACCGGCACCGATGTCGTTGACACTCGAGCTTCCGTTCACCGTGTTCTTGCCTTCGATGGTGAACTTGGTGTTGCCCCGATGACCCACGACAACGTGAGCGCCGTCGGCCGCAGCCAGATCTGTCGAGTGCACCTGCACCCCGGAGAACAGGTACGTCGCCCCAGCCGGGTTCGG
>JAJCXU010000042.1 GCA_029263275.1 Ilumatobacter sp. | reverse complement strand
GGCGAGATCCTCGCCAGGGTCCGATCCGCCTCAACTCATTTCTCGCCGCTCGCACCTGCCATCCCGTGGTACCGCGGTGGCGGCACAGAGTCGGCGAAGTCGGACGCCTTCAACACTATGGGGCCGCTCGATAATCCCGCTCACGAATGCATGTGGGACCCGTCCGAGATCGAAGCCTCTTTGTGTCAAGGGGCGATTTCTGGGGGTGTTCGGGCGCGTCGAAGCGGACCCTCTTGATTGGCGGTCCTGAGGGTCGTAGCGTTGGTTGTCGGGTCCCGGGAGTGACCTATCCGAAGAGCCGGCTGTTCAGGATGTAGAGCCGGTCACGCTGGATTCGAGGTCGTTCCTGATTGTCCTCCCGGGCCCACCTGACGTCAGCTCTGCTGTCGGGCGTCGGCTGCGAGGTGTCGGTAGACGACGTCGGAGATTCGTCGCTTGAGCGAGCGGATTGCTTCTTTGGTGGTCTTGCCCTCGGCGACTTTGCGGTCGAAGTATTGGCGGCCGAGGGTGTCGTGGCGGAGCTGGGAGATCGCGATGACGTGGAGCGCCCAGTTCAGTTGGCGGTTGCCGCGCTGGTTGAGCCGGTGCCGGACTTTGGATCCCGACGACGCCCAGCGGTCGATGTCGCCAGCGAGATCGCGGGCGATGTCTTGGCGTTGGCGGCCCATCGCGTCGGTGGGTTCGAACTCGTCGATGACCGCGTTGATCCTGGTCACGGTGGTGATCCGGAACCCGGCACCACCAGGGATCATCTCGAGCAGCAGGGCGTGGAGGCGGCAGCTGGCTTTGTTCTTGAGGCGGCCGAGGTCGCGATGTCGCTTCGACAACAGCTTCAACACCCGGGCATGATCATCGGCGCACACCGTGGTCAGGTCGTCGGCGCGGAGTGCTGCGATCGCGATCGAGCGGGCGTCGTTGGGGTCGTTCTTCTGCGACTTCCCCGAACCCAACACGCGCACTCGAGACGCCCGAACTGGTGGCACATCGACCACGTCCTCGCCGGCCGCGACGAGCTGCTGGGCGAGGAGATAGCCCAGTCCGTGGGCCGACTCGACCGCCCACGTCCGCTCCTCGAACCGGTCCGCCCACTCGCGCAGACGCACGGTTTGGGTCGAACAAGATCGGACACGGATCTCGTCGAGGACATGTTCGTTGCTGTCGACAGCGACAGCAGTGTGGGAGCCCTTGTGAGGATCGATCCCGATGGTGATGGTCATGAGTTGGATGCCTTTCTCGGTGATGGAAACCGAGGTGGGCACTCCTGATTCGGGTTGATCGTGCTCTCGCCTCTTTCGAGCCACACCGCGGTGAAGGAACCGGTCGGCAAGCAATTCGATAGAAAGCCAACCCCGCAGGGCAGCAGGCACATAGAGAGCCCACCGACCGGCACCTCCGACGCTACGACAACCGCCGCAACGCACACCCCAATCATCAATCAGGCACTTATGTGGGTAATCGGTGTCAAGGGGAATCTGGGATTTCTGGTGGGTGGGGTCATGGCTGCTCGGTGCGTACTCGGTCGAGGAGCATGTCGAACAGGTCGACGCGGTGGTGCTGGTCGCGGTCAGCAGCGTGTTCGCGTTGAGCTTCGAGGACCGGGACGAACGACTCGTTGGTGGAAACGTACGCGCACGATTCGCAGATCGATTCGAACTGGCAGTCGAGCTGTGATGGTCGGTTGCAGTGTCCGTTGCCGAGGAGTTTCTGGTCGAACTCGGCAGCGAGGTGTGCCATTGCGGCGGTGCCACCGGGCGCCGATCGGAGGCCGTTCGGTTTGGTGTAGAGCGCGTCGACTTCGCGGGTGACTCGGTCATACGCGTCGGCGACGGTGCGGTCCGCGATGCGCGCGTAGACCAGCGTCATCCGCAGGGTTTTGTGGCCGAGCATCGCGGCGATCGCTTCGAGACTCATGCCACGGTTGATGGCCTGAGTCGCGAGCGTGTGGCGCAGTTGGTGGGGGTGGACGTGGCCGATCCCGGCGGCCTTCGCGACCCGTCGAACCATGCGGGCAACCATGTGTCGATCAAGTCGCCGGCCGTCGAACACGATCAGCCGATCGAGGTCATCGCAGCGGTGTCGTTGGTGTTCGTCGAGCTGCTCGACGAGCTGCGGATGGAGCGGGACGTAGCGGTCGTTGTGGAGTTTGCCGATCGGCACGCGTAGCCAGTGCCGGTGGTTCATGAACACGACTGCGTCGGCGGTGAGTTCGCAGAACTCGCCGACGCGGAGTCCGGTGCGGGCGAGCATCTCGATCACCAACCGCCGGACCGGGTCTTGGTCGGCGGCGGCGCGCATCAGCTTCGCTGCGTCGGGATCGGACAGGAATTTGGGGAGTGGATCGTCAGGTGTCGGGAGGTCGCCGTTGAAGATCAGCACTCGTTTCGGGGCGTCGGGGTAGTCCCATTCCGACACGCGTTCGAAGAACGTGCGCAGCGTCCCGAGCGTGAGGCGGATCGTGACCGGGGACAGAGGCTGGCCGGTGTCGTTGCGGCTCAGGCGTGTGCCGAGGTGTCGTTTGAACGCCTCGACGTGATGGCGGTCGACATCGGCGAGACCGTCGATCTCGGGGAACTCGGTGGTCAAGAAGCCGGCGAACTGGCGCAGCTTCCCGTTGGCTGCGACGACGCTCGCCGGGCGCAAAGAGAGCGCGATCTGGTCGAGGTAGCGCAGCATCGTCGCAGCTAGAACGGGTGAAACCGCTGCGACCTGAGGCCAGTCGAACACTCGGGCACGCGGCTTGCCTCGCCCATGTGAAACCTCGACCGCAACGGCGGGGACGGCGCTCATCGGCCGATCCCGTCGGCTGCTGCGAGGAACATGTCGGCGTCGATCAGGGCGCTTGCTTTGTCGTATTCCTCCGCCAGCCAGCCGTTCGCGAGGTGCACGTAGAGGCGGGTCGTGTCGAGGGATCGGTGACCGGCCTGAGCCTGCAACGCTTCGAGTTCCATGCCTGCTTCGCGGAGCCGGGTGAAGCACGTGTGGCGCAGTTCGTGGCACGTGATCCGCCGGACACCCGAGCGTTCGCGAAGCGACTTGAAGACCTGACCGAGCCCGTAGTCCGAGAGCGGTCGGCCGCGTCGGTTGCCCTTCAACACGACGAACAACCGGTTGGTCTCGGCGTCTGTCGGGCGTTCAAGGCGCAGGTAGTCGCCGACGGTCGCGAAGAACCGCGACGAGATCGGGATCTGTCGTTGGTGGCCGCCTTTGCCCTCGACAATGAACACCTGACGACGTGCTCCGTCGAGGTCTTTGAGTCGCAGCCCGAGGACCTCGCAGCGGCGAAGTCCGCCGAGCACCATGGCTTCGATCATCGCCCGATCCCGCCACCGGCGACACGCCGAAAGCAGGGCGTCGACCTCGGCCGGCTCGGCGACCCGAGGCAACGTTCGTGGTGTGCGGATCAGCGGCACGCCACGTTGTCCGCGGTCACGTGACCGTCGTGTCGACAGACCGCGAGGGACCGGGTTCTGATCGACGTCACCGCGCACAATCAGATACGAGAACATCGACGACAACGACGACAAGCGCCGCTGAATCGTGCGCGCCGACAACCCCGACTCGCCATCCACCAGGCGCACGACCGTGTCGTCACCTGACGCGCGTTGGGCGGTGATGAACGCCAACACGTCCGCCGTTGTCACCTCGGCTGGCTCGACGGGAAACAGCGTGAAGAAGACCTTCAGATCGAACCCGGCAGCGAGCACCGTGTTCGGCCGGCATCGCGCCGCCAAGAACTCGAGATACAGATCCACGACCGGGTGACCGAGGCGAACCTCGACCCCTCCGTCGGCGCGATCAGCGCGTTGAAACTCAGGTGACCAAGACATGGGATGGGTTCCTTTCGAGCCCCGACGGGGCAGTCACCCAGAGTCCCTCACCACCACTGAAAGCGGCGAGGATTACCCACATATCCTCACTTCGGATCGGCAGGCCCCGCTCAGAATGCCGGCGCCGTGGGGACGGCAGCGCTGTCCGGCCTAAGAGCCTTCCTGATGCGTCCAGATCGGGCGATAGCCCCCGGTAGCGCCGCCGAGAACTCGCACATCCGAGATGCCGGCCTTCTTCAACCACTCCACGACCTGCTTGGTTTCGTCGTCGCTTTCAAGAGGACCTGCATCTTCGAAGAACAGGTTCGCCTCATGCGGTGTATCGCTGTACTGACGCGAGCGGAGGAAACGTCCGTCCGAGAACGTGAACACTGTGATCTTGCCTTCGTACCAATAGGCGTATGCGCCTTGATCATCCGGCTCGGAGCGGTCGAGAAACGACTCCACTGAAACGTCCATCGCAGAGAACGATACAGAAGCGGATCATCCGCCTCGGCCGTCACGGTGATCGTCGCGCACCCACATTGGCACGGCAGTCGACGCTCCATATTGCCAGCGTCGTTGGTCCGACCAACGTGCGCCAGATCGGCACTTTCGATCGATCCGACCTGCTCCAGATTGCGCTAGCGCGAGGAGACACGACGAGAGATGCCGGCGACCTTCACTCGCTCCGCGACGCTAGCCAGCGCTCGTGCCACGCATGTTGCTCTGCGTAGCTGACAGTATCGTCGGGCGGTGCGTAGCCGAGTGTTGGCACGTCTGGTGGCCGCGTTCCCACGGGCGCGTCGGCGAGCAGGTAGACGGCAAAGCCCGATCCCATATCTCGCTGCATTCCCGAGGCCCACGCGTCTCGTCGTGATGCGTTGCAGCAAAGCCGAAGCTCCAGAGGCTCGAGCTGTAGCCGGAGTTGAACCACGCATTCGAACACGTCGGAGGCTTGTGCGTGCCATTCAGTCCCATCAGTATCGGTCAGGACGAGTTCGTGACTCCGCGCGGCCGTGTTGGTTGAGCACGACATCGACCATCGCTCGACGACGCCGTCGCTCTTGAGCACGGACATGAAGTCGGGCGTAGACATGCCCCGAATATTGCCGGACGAAGAACACTCCAGCAAGGAATCAGGAAAGCCACCGGAGATTCGTTGGCCGAGGCGCCCATATCAACCCCGGTGCCGTCGCCTTTGATGTGCGCGTCATCGGCACGTACGCGCTCGGGTGACCGCTCGAGAATGCGCGACAACCCACGACTTGATGAGGGTACTCTCCGCGGCCGGATGACGGCGGCGCCTTGCGCTGGATGCCGGTCCCGTGATTGTCATTTCCGAGCGCTCGGAGAGTGCCGTTTCTCCTGGGGGGAATTCACGTTTGCTGGGTGGCTCCAGGAGCCGTTCTCGGGTTTGCGAGGAAGACGACGAGCCCGTGGACGGCGAGACCGAGGCTCCAACCGATGAGGGCCCAGACGGACCACCAGGCCGACCACTGACCGGCGATACCGGCGGCGAGGTTCACGGCGAAGATGAGCACCATCGTCCCAGCGAACACGCCTGCGTGGGCCTGGAAGGCACGAACTTGATGCGGGTGGTCGCTGGTCGTGTGTGTTGGGTTGATCTGGTCTTGGGTTGACATGAGGATTCCTTTCATTGGTTGACGATCACCGGGATTTCCGGCGAGAGAGAAGGTAGGGAGCTGGCTTTCGGGCGGCTGGTTGCGGAGGAACGGATTGGGTGTTTCGGGAGAGGGCGGTCGGGCCAGCCAGGTGACGTGACCGAGTTCGCGGTTTCGCCGAGATCGTCTTCGTCAAGGGTGAACAGATCTTCGATGGTGGTGGAGAAGACTCGTGCGAGGCGGAACGCGAAGCGGGAGGCCGGGGTCGTAGCGGCCCTTTTCCAGCGCCTTGGGATCGACATGCGGATCAGCCCGCACTCGCTGCGTCACAGCGTCATCACAGCAGCCCCCGACGTTGCCATCCACTCCGGGATGTCCCACAAGCAGCGTCACGCTCAAGCCCGAGTACGACCATGCGCTGCGATCGAGCGCTTGCTCGACCGCCACGCTGCCTACGTCGTGTCAACGTTCTTCGCAGTCGCCTCGGGTACGGCTATGTGTGCTCGTCTTGGATGGTGTCGACCGCGTGCAGGAGCGTGAGGAGTTGAGTGTGGACCTTCTGGGTTCCGGCGCCGAGGGTCTTCTCGGTTCGCTTGAGGATGGGTGCGAAGAGTTCGCCCGCCTGTTGGTGTGCTTCGCGTCCTGCAGCGGTGAGTCGGAGTCGGTAGGACCGTCCGTCCTCGGCGTTGGGGGTTCGAGTGATGTGGTTGCGCCGTTCAAAGCGCTTGACGTAGCTCGACACCGTCGTGGGCGCCGCTGACATCCACTGGGCGAGGTCCGATGGTGTCAGCCCGTCGGCGGATGCCAACACGGAGTAGATGGCGAACTCGTCGGCGTCGAGCCCGGACGCCTCAATCGCGGTGTCGATCAGTTGGTGGACGGACCGAGAGACGAGCCAGGCGTCGAAGAGCACGTTGCTCGGCCCACGATCGATCGAGCGCTTGGCCGATCGCCCGTCTGCGCCGGTTTCGGTCATGAATCTGCGCCGATGAGGTCACGTTCGTCGGCACGATCGGAGGCGACAGCGGCGTCGGAGTGTGCTCCCGACAGTCGGGCCCTGGTTGCTCGCACGACAATCGCTGCCAAAGCGGCGAGGAGCAGGAGGCCCACGGCCCACGAGGTTGTGGTCTTTGCAGCGGACGCCACACCGAGTAAGTGAGTTGTGGCGATTGGGTCCGGGTAGCTGGCCAGTGCCAGCCAGGCGAGGGCGTTCTCGAGGTAGTCGAACGCCATCGCCGCAAGCGGCAGAGCGGCGAGCCAGAGAGTCCGACCGGGTCGTGGCGAGAGCCGTTTGATGGCGAGGCTCAGCGAGGAGGCCAGGAAAACG
>JAJCXU010000041.1 GCA_029263275.1 Ilumatobacter sp. | reverse complement strand
GGACAATTCGAGGATCACCAGTGTTTCAGATCGTCGCCGAAACCCCAGGTCGGCGTAGAGCGTGAGCGCCGCGTCGTTGTCGAGTGCGGTGTTGACCATTGCGGTGGTGGCGCCGCGGCGGTGCATCCAGCGCATCGAGTCGTCGATGAGCCGGCGAGCGATGCCGCGTCGACGGAATTCCGGGTCGACCGCGAGCCGTTGGAGGTAGCCGAACGCGCCCGACTGTCCGGTGAGCGCGAATCCACCGATGTGTTGGGAACCGCCCTCGTCGTTGACGGTGACGACGCGAGCTCGGTGGCGTGGCGTGGCGTCCGCGATGTCGTTGAGGGACCGGACGTCGTTGCCCCACGGGTCGCCGAACGCGCGCCGGTCGAGGGCGGCGACATCGGGCAAGTGCGATGCTCGCAGCCGTTGTGTTGGTGATCGTCGGGGTCGCGTGTGCTGACCTGCTGTGGGCCCGAGGCGTGCCTCGAGGAGTGCGAGGGTGTCGATGGGACGGAAGCCGACCTCGGTGAATGCTGCTGCCGCCGCCGGGAACATCGCACCGGTTCGAATCGCTCGAAGATCGGGTTCGGTGGCGACGGCGTCGGCGGTCCAGACACTGATCGCCTCGGCGGTCGGGACCATGTGGTGGTCGAGCAGGATGATCTGGGTGACGTCGGACTCGTACGGCCAGCCAGCGAACCTGGCGCGTACGTGATCGTGGAGTCCCAGCCCCTCCGTCGTGTCGGTCACCGAACCGACGCTACTGCGGCGACGGCCGGTCCACCGGTCGTTGAACCGTCGCACTGCCGTCGTGATGTCGACGTGTCACAGGGATGGCTCGGCGACCATCAGCCCGCTTGAGCGACGAATCGCCATATCGTCTGGCGTCGTGGTTCCTGAACGTTTCGCACCGGTGTTGCGCGAGCTCGCACCGCTCACGGAGCGGTTTCGTGCCGCCGGTCATCGCCTGTATCTCGTCGGGGGAACGGTGCGTGACCTCCTCGTCGACTCGGGCCGCGCCGATTTCGATCTCGACCTGACGACCGATGCCCGCCCAGATCAGATCAAGGCCTGCCTCGAAGGCTGGGCCGACGCGATCTGGAATCAGGGCGAGAAGTTCGGCACGATCGGGGCGCACAAGATCAACCCAGAAACAGGTGAACAACGGCCGTACGAGATCACGACGTTTCGCGCCGAGGCATACACCGACGATTCGCGCAAGCCGCATGTCGTGTTCGCCGACGAGATCGAGACGGACCTGTCGCGCCGCGATTTCACCGTCAACGCGATGGCTCTCGAACTCACCGGTGACGGTTCGTCGGGTGAGGCAGCGCCGGTTCTGGTCGACCCGTTCGACGGTGCGGTGGACCTCGCCACTCGGACGTTGCGAACGCCGATGGGCCCGGACGTCAGCTTCAGTGACGACCCACTGCGGATGCTGCGCGCGGCCCGCTTCATTGCTCGGTACCAACTGCAGCCGTCCGATGAACTCGTCGCGGCCGTGAAGTCGATGGCCGATCGACTCGAGATCGTGTCGGCCGAACGCATCCGTGACGAGCTCGACAAGTTGATGGTGGTCGATCATCCATCTGCTGGGTTGTGGTTCCTCATCGAGACCGGTTTGGCCGACCAGTTCTTTCCCGAACTGCCCGCGATGCGCCTTGAACACGACCCGATTCATCGCCACAAGGACGTGCTCACACATTCCCTCGCGGTCGTCGAGAACGTCCGGCCGTTGCACGAACATCCCCAGATCGTGTCGGGCGACCTCCCGGCCTTCGACTTCCGCCTCACGCGACTGGCCGCGCTGTTCCACGACATTGGCAAACCGCGCACTCGCGGCTACCTCGAAGGCAAAGGCACCACGTTTCACCATCATGATGCCGTTGGCGCTCGGATGACGAAGAAGCGGTTGTCGGCGCTGCGTTACTCCAACGACGACGTGGCAGCGGTGACCGAACTGGTCGCCCTACACCTGCGCTTCCACACGTATTCGATGGGGTGGTCCGACTCGGCAGTGCGGCGATACGTGCGCGATGCCGGCCCGCTGCTCCAGGAACTGAACGTGCTGACTCGCTGCGATTGCACGACGCGCAACGCCAAGAAGGCAGCCCGGCTCTCACGCCGGATGGACGAGCTCGTGGCGCGGATCGACGAGTTGGCCGAGGCCGAAGAACTGGCGGCGTTGCGCCCCGAGATGGACGGCAACGAGGTGATCAGCCACCTCGACATCACGCCGGGTCGTGATGTCGGCGAGGCGATGAAGTTCTTGATGGAAGTCCGTCTCGAAGATGGTCTCATCGGCGACGACGCCATTCGGGCGCGTCTCGACGCCTGGTGGGCCGACCGCCAGTCCGACTCCTGACGCAACACCGGGGCATCCCGGCTCGGGCCGATGCGACGCCGTAATTTGTCACGGTGCGGACAGGTGAGGCGAGAAGGTGGACGGTGAGATCGTGGTGGCTGCTGCTGTTGCCTGTGGCAGTGGTGGTGGCCGGTGTCGTCGCGATGGCCGTTTTCGCGGCGTCCAGCGACCCTGAGACGAGCACGACGGTGATCGTCGTGGCGATCGGCTCGGTCTCCATTGCGGCGGTCGTGGTGACGTGGCTCGAGGCGCGCCACTTCGGGCGCCGGTTGCGCGCCACGATCAATGAACTGT
>JAJCXU010000040.1 GCA_029263275.1 Ilumatobacter sp. | reverse complement strand
CTTCTCTTCGACTCCGGTCTGCAGCACGACGAGCGAACCGCGACGGATCCGACCGTTGTCGGCTTCGTAGGCGAGGATGTCGTCAACGCTCAGCTGATCGTCAGCGGTACCGGTCAGGGTCATGCCGCGCATGTCGATCTTGTAGGCCGGCCAGACGAATTCCTCGGCAGCGAGCTGATCGAGCGTGCGGCCACCCTCGATGAAGTGGGCCGGAACATCGATGTGCGTGCCGGCGTGTGCTCCAGTGTCGATGTCTTCGACCTTGAAGTAGTCGACGGCGACGGTGTAGATGGTCTCGATGTGAATCGCAGGGTCGAACGGGAAGATCGACATGTCCTCGTTGAAGGCGTGGCCGAGCCGGCTCATGCCACCTGGACACGCGACCAGGGCGCGGCGACCCTCAGAGCCAGACGTATAGACCGATTGCACTGTTGCGCCGACCACGCCGGCCCCCGCCAGCGTTGCGACGACGACGCTGCCCGCGAGCAGCTTCTTTGCGAATGACATGTGTTTCCCCTTGTTCCACCGTCAGGCCGTTCCCAACGCCAGCGTCAAGTTAGTCGGCAAGACAATTGCGGGACCAATGACACTACACGTCGCGAGGTGGCCCCACGCAGGGTGTTCGCGCATCACTCGGCTCGGAATAGTCTTGACGAAGCCCAGACGAACCGGACCAGAATCACCAGGTGTCGATGTTGGGACGTTCGCCTCGCGCCGGAGGAGCGGCGGCCAGGAGCGTGGCAATCCAACGCCGAGTGTCGGCTGGATCAATCACATCGTCGATCTCGAAAAGTGTTGCAACGTTGACCGCCTTACCGGTCTCGTACATCCGGTCGACCATCTTGTTGAAGAGCGCCTCACGCTCCACATCACTGTCGGCAGCTGCGAGTTCCTTGCGGTAGCCGAGGCGCACTGCACCCTCGAGTCCCATGCCGCCGAATTCTCCCGTCGGCCACGAGAGACACGCGAGCGGCGCTTTGGTCGACCCGCCCATCATCGCCTGGGCACCGAGCCCGTATGACTTGCGGGTCACGACGGTGATCAGAGGAACCGACAAATTGGCTCCGGTGACGAAGAGCCGGCTGCAGTGGCGGACCAACGCCGTCTCTTCCACTTCGGGGCCGACCATCATGCCCGGCGTGTCGCACAGCGTGACCACGGGGATGCCGTGTGCATCACACAGTTGCATGAAGCGGGCCGCCTTGTCGGCCCCGTCGGAGTCGATCGCTCCGGCGAGATGATGCGGGTTGTTGGCGACCACACCGACGGGCCTGCCCTCGATCCGGGCGAGCGCGGTGACCATTCCGAGGCCGAAGTCACGCCGCAGCTCGGTGATCGAGTCGATGTCGAACAGACCGTCGATCACGCGACGGATGTCGTACGCCCGAAGTCGGTCGAGCGGCACGACATCGCGCAGCGCGGCCTGATCCGGTGATTCCCACGCGTCGACGGAGCCTTGGAAGTACCCGACAAGACGCTTGGCGATCGCGGTTGCCTCCGCCTCATCGGCAGCAACCACGTCGACCACACCATTGGCGCGTTGGACCTCGATCGGTCCGATTTCGAGCGGCTCGTACACGCCGAGGCCGCCCCCTTCGATCATCGCCGGGCCGCCCATGCCGATGTTCGAGTCTTCGGTGGCGATCACGATGTCGCAGCACCCGAGGAGCGCGGCGTTACCGGCGAAGCAGTAGCCGGCATTGACTCCGATGAGTGGCACGGTTCCTGACAACTCGGCGAACCACAAGAACGCCAGGCAGTCGAGACCACTGACGCCGAGTTGGTCGGTGTCGCCGGGCCGGCCACCGCCGCCCTCGGTGAAGAACACGACCGGCAACCGGAGCTGCTCGGCCAGCTCGAACAGGCGGTCCTTCTTGCGATGGTTCTGCGTGCCCTGGGTTCCCGCGAGCACTGTGTAGTCGTACGACATCGCAATGCACTTGCGCGTCCGTTCGTTGTCGAACAGCGTGCCGTTGACGTCACCGATTCCGGCAACCAGGCCGTCAGCAGGCGTGTTCTCAATCAGATCGGCCACCTCGCGCCGCCGACGCTGTGCGGCGATGACGAGGGGTCCGTATTCGATGAAGCTGCCATCGTCGATGAGGTCGGCAACGTTCTCTCGGGCGGTCCGGCGGCTGCGTCGACGACGCTTCGCGACGGCGTCCGGTCGGGCAGCATCAAGTCCGGCTTCGTGTCGCTCGATGACTTCGGTCAGGTCAGGACGGTCGAGGCCGGTCGGCAGCGACGACACCGTTGCGGCGTCAGGCGGCGGCAGCGTCGCACCATCACCGGACTCCACCGGGTCGCCAAGCGACATCAGTGCATCGCCGACGGCCAACGTCGACCCTTCTGCGACCGCGATCGCTTCGACGACGCCGTCCGCGGGCGCAACCACTTCGTGGTGCATCTTCATCGATTCGACGAGTGCCAACGCGCCGCCGAACCGCACCGCATCACCAGGCCGGACCAAGAGCGCCACCACGGTTCCCTGCAACTCCGACACCACGTCAATCGTCATCCGCAGTTTCTACCCCACAGCCCTCCTCTCCCACGAAGCGATGAGCGAGCGGGCGACCCGTCAACCCCCAGACTCATCGCAACGCCACGCCCACCACCAGCGATGAGCCCGGACATCGCCCGACGCCACCCAAACTCATCACCCGCCCGAACACCCGAACGATGACCGGAACGACCAAGCCCACCAATCATCAACTCATTCTCTGATT
>JAJCXU010000039.1 GCA_029263275.1 Ilumatobacter sp. | reverse complement strand
GACCTGCTCGCCGATGACGAGGTCCGCTCACTCCTGAGCCGTCGCACGACGGCGACGCGAATCGTTCGAGCTCCGTACGGCTTGATGGGCACTCCCCCGCCTTTGATCTCCGAAGCTGCCGTCGCCGAGGCCAGCGCACATCGGTGGACGACCGTGCCCGGCACCAATCACTACACCGTGTTGATGGGGCCAGTCGGGGCTGCGGCCGTGGCGAATGCGTTGCGGTCCGAACTCACTGGATCGTGAGTTCAGGGCTGAATTGCAGTCCGCAACACGACCTCGCCTGAGGTGCCCTGCCCGGGGTCAGTCGGGCCCGCTGCTTCTTCGAGGGTGATCGTGAAGAGTTCGATCCGGTCGAGTTCGACACCGGCCCACAGGGTCACGTCGCTGCCGTCATGGAACGTGCCGACCGGAAACAGGTCGCCCGCGCTGGTGCGGACCCACGCTTCGTAGAACTTTCCATCGTCGCGCCGCGGGAGTCCGGGCGCTTCGAGATCGATCCGGAGCCCCGAGTTGAACGAGGTGACATCGATGTCGCCGCCGACGTCAGGCAGGAGACCTGTCGACGTGAGCTCCGCCGAGAATGTGTCGGAACCGGAGTCCGCTCCGCTGAGCGCGCTGAGCACGACGATGCCGCCGAACAAGAAAGCGATCGCTGCCGCCGCCCCGAGCAACGCCGGACGCATCCACGAGCGACCACGAGCGGCGACGAAGGATGACACACTGGACATCGGTGCCGAGTCGCCGAGGGCCGACTCGCTCCGGACCGCGGCGACCACCCGGTCGCCGAGTTCGGGCGGCGGCTCCGCCCACGTCGACTGGTCGGCCAACAGCGCCGCGATGTCGGCATCGAGCGCGCCGTCAACACCGTCCATGTCCAGGTCGTCTGAGTTGTTGGTGTCGTTCATCGCCCTGCTCGGTTCTGGAACGTCATGTTCTGATCATCACTACGTCGCGGATCGCCAATCGGTTCGCGGCACAGGTCTGCTGCCCATTGCGTCATTGGTCGGCGTCCTGTCGGAGGTGGCCGAGGCGTGTCGCCAAACGTCGATGTGCGCGATGTGAACGGGACTTCACTGTTCCGACAGCGACGCCGAGACGTTCGGCGATCTCGCTGTGCGTGTGCCCCTCGAGGTGTTGCAGCCGGACGATCTCGCGCTCATCGGGTTCGAGGCTGTCGATCGCTGCCCGCACACCCCACACCGCTTCGATCTGCTCGGCACTCGGCGGCAGCGTGACGAGCGCTCCGTCGGATGGATCGGCGTGATCGAGTGCCCCCGCTGGACGACGCTGCTCCTTGCGGAGGGCATCGATCGAGGCACGACGTGCGATGGTGGCGAGCCACGGCGCAAAGTCGCGACCGGCTTCGAAGCTGTCGGCGTTTCGCCACGCTTGCAGAAACACGTGCTGGGTGACGTCTTCCGCGCGTTGCCGATCGTGCAGCATCCGATGGGCGACCGAGAAGACCAACCCACCGAACCGTTCGTACAGCGTGCGAACAGCGTCCTCATCACCGTCACGAAGGGCGAGCGCGAGTTCGGTGTCGCGCTGTACCTCGTGTGGTGGACGGAACTGCTCCATGGCCGACGCCAGCGTATTCGTTTCCGCACTCGGAACTGTGGGCACACGGTGCTCGCCGATTCTGAACGTGCGTCAACCGAAACGGCACCGACCCGCCGTGGAGCGCGATGAGGTTTCTCGCGTACGGATACCGGCGGAACGACCGAAACGCCGCAGCCGGACCGCTGCAGAACGTCGGCGAGGTGGATCACTTTGGGAACCAAGGCTTCCGGGAGACAGATCAGGCAGGGGTACTGTCCACAAGATGCACATCCAACAGAGAAGCGGGCAACGATGAGGTACGGACGGTTCATAGTGGCAACGGCATTGATCGTCGGATCGGTCGGAATCGGGTCGACGGTGACCCAGGGATCGACGGCGCCTCCGACCGACGACACGGCGCTGTCGCGAGACGTCGAGACCGGTCGCAAGTCGCCCGGAAGCGCAGAACCAGGTGGAATCGACGCGTCTCTGGACCTCAACACTGGGTTCATCTTCGTACCGATCGTCCCTTTCCGCAGCTACGACAGCCGCGAGAATTTCCCCGGACGCATCGCCAACGATGAGGAACAGATCTTCACGGTTCTCACCGACATGTTCGACGTCACCCAGCTTCCGGTCACGGCTGCGGCGGTGACCTTCACGCTCACCGCTGTGGGCACGGCAGGCCTCGGCGGCTGGCTCGCGGTGTACCCAGCGTCGAGCTTCTGGCCCGGCAACTCCTCGATCAACTGGACGTCGGCCGGGACGACCATCGCCAACGGGGGCACCACCGCGATCGGCTTTTTTTCCGCCGACGGTGAGATCGCCGTCCTGATGGGCGGCCCCGATCCGGCCGCTTCGACCGACTACATCGTCGACATCACGGGCTACTACATTCCGCTCGAGATGTAGCTGACCCCGGCCGTTGGCTCAGGTTCGGCTGACAGGCTCGAACACCCCAACTGCTCGGCAGTTCGCCCATTCGCGTGCAGAGCGAAAAGAACAAAACCCCCGGTGACACCGTTCTCGGCATCGACCAGGGGATTCAAATGGTGGGCATGACGGGACTCGAACCCGGGACCTCTACCGTGTCATGGTAGCGCTCTAACCAACTGAGCTACACGCCCGTAGCGGACGACAGAATACCACTTACACCCCCGCTCCCCACCCGGCTGGCAGCTTTCGATTCGAGACCATCCGACGGGGCTACGTTGGCGATCGTGACCGAATTCGACCTCGCCCTCACCATTCTCCGCGTCGCCGCCGGGATCACGATGGCAGCCCACGGCGCGAACAAGATCAAGGGCGGGCTCGACGGCGTCGCCGGGTGGTTCGACAGCATGGGGATGCGCCCCGGCAAGATGCACGCCCGATTTGCCGCCTTCGGCGAGGTGCTCGCCGGTCTGTTCCTCGCCGCCGGGCT
>JAJCXU010000038.1 GCA_029263275.1 Ilumatobacter sp. | reverse complement strand
GCCGCCGGTTGTTGCCTTCGAACCAATACCAGCCGAAGTTGAGCCCGCTGGTGCCGCCGCGCATCACGCTGATCTCTTCGAATTCGTTGTTGCCGACATCGCCGACCCAGAGGTCGCCGGTTGGTTCGTCGATCGAGAATGTCCACGGATTGCGGAACCCGCGTGCCCAGACTTCGGGCCGATCGGTTCCGGCGCGTTCCTGGCCCTCGGCAAAGGGATTGTCGCTCGGGATGTCGTATCCCTCGCCGTCGAGCTTGGGGGTGATGCGCACGATGGCGCCGAGCAACTTCGTCGTGTCTTGGGCATCACGTCCGTTGCTGCCGCCACCATCGCCGGAGCCGATGTAGAGATTTCCGACGTCGTCGAAGAGCATCCGCCCGCCGTTGTGGCCGACGGCGGGCTGATCGATGAACAGCACCTCCCGTCGTGAATCAGGAATGACGACACCACCGTCGAGTGCGAACGAGATCACGCGGGTGTCTTGTTGTGTGTCGGTCATGTTGACGAACATGCGGCGATCGCGCGGGTCGAACGCCAAGCCCAGAATGCCGCGCTCAGACCCCGGCAGATCTTCGAAAGTCTCGGCGGTGAGATCGACCACGACGGTGGTCTCCCCATCGAGGAGGCGATAGATCGGCCCGGCCTGCGTACTGATGTACATCGCCGGGTCGTCGGGGCGCCACGCCACGGCGGTGGGCTTGTCGACGTCGCTGACGAACTCGAGGTCCAAAGTGACCGCCTCGAAGGCTGCGTTGGGCGGCGGAGGGTCGGGAGCGATCGTGGTGGTGGTTGTTGTCGCCTCCGTGGCTGCTGGAGCGGCCTCGGTGGCGGGTGGCTCGGAGCCTTCCGTCGAGATGACTTCAGCGACAGTGGTCGTTGGCGCTTCGAACGGGACGGTGTTGACGGGGGCTGGCGTCGACGCGGGGGCCTCGATCGTTGCCTCGTCGCTTCCTCCGCCGCAGGCCGCCCCTGCCAACGCCGTGGTGATGACCCCCACCGTGATGTAGATCGATCTGCCTCTTCGTGCTCCCTCCACGTGCTGAGTGTGTCACAGCGCGTGGCCTCACGCCGCTCGGAGATCGGGCAGCTCAGGTGAACGACTGAACACCTGGGACCCGTTCCGGCCGACGATGGTGCCGACCGGAAACGCTGCGCAGACGGCGGCAATACATTCGAGGTGCTCGTCGACGAGTTCGTGCCGGCAGGCCTCGCCAACGAGATCGAACCAGCCGTCGCGCTCGAGAGAGTCTTCGACGACATCACGCAACTGCGTCTCGGAAATGTGGGGAAGATCGGCCACCATCGCCGTGGTGATCGCCCGCGAGCTGGCGAGCCCGGGAAAGCCCACGTTGCACCCGCAGCGCTCAGACGAAGCGCACTCCGCGACCACGGGTGTGACCAATTCGCCCTCGACGGTGCACGCATAGTCGCCGTCGGCGGTTCCTTGCAGTTCGTTCGTTGCCACCAGTACCAACATGTCGATCCTCCTTGATCTGAGAACATCATGAATGCGCACTGTCACAGAGATGGTCCGTTGTCGGCGCGTGGTTCGCTCCGTATGGTCGAGAGCCCGCAACACCTGGATGTAGGAATGGCCGATCAGCACCCAACCAACTCACTGCACCGCTTCCTCGATGGCGATCCCGAAGCGCAACCTCGAGGCATCGAGGACTCGGCCAGCGACCTCGGGGCGCGCATCGCTGACGCCCGAGTCGCCGCCGGACGCACGCAGACCGACATCGCCAACCAATTGGGCGTCAAGGTGTCGACGGTGGACAAGTGGGAAGGCGGCCTCGCCTCGCCGCGTAGCAATCGACTGACCGCCCTTGCCGGCATCTTGGGCGTGAGCCTGTCGTGGCTGATCGTCGGCCACGGTGATGAACCGACCTCGCCAGACGATCTCGACGAAGTTCGTGTGGCGCTCGGCCGGGTGCACGCGCAACTCACCGACAGCCTCAACGAAGTCGATGTGCTCCTGGCCCGACTCGACCGCGCTGCGCCCTGATGGAGCAAGATGCCGGGATGAAGTACGGAATCGCCTTTGCCAATACCAACCCCTTCGCGTCGGGCGCCGGTGCCATCGAGATCGCGAAGGCCGCCGAGGGTGCGGGGTTCGAGTCGCTCTGGACCGTGGAGCACATCGTGTACCCCGAGGGGTACGAGTCGACGTACCCGTACGCACCCGACGGCAAGATGCCCGGATCGGGCGACAGCCCCATCCCGGATCCGCTGATCTGGCTGGCCTATGCGGCAGCGCACACGACCACGTTGAAGCTCGCAACAGGTATCTCGCTGTTGCCCGAGCGGCATCCCGTCACCTACGCCAAGGAAGTCGCCACGCTCGACTCGATGTCCGGTGGGCGCCTGATGCTCGGCATCGGCATCGGTTGGCTGCGCGAGGAGTTCGAAGCGCTCGACGTCCCGTGGGAACGGCGCACCCATCGCACCGAGGAGTACGCCGACGTCATGCGCGAGCTTTGGCAGGCGGACGGAGACTCCTACGAGGGCGTATTCATCAACTTCGAGAACCTGTCATCGAATCCGAAGCCGACCAACGGTTCGGTTCCGATTCACATCGGGGGCCACAGCGAGGCTGCAGCCAAGCGTGCCGGCCGGATGGGTGACGGCTTCTTCCCCGGCAAGGGCAACATGGCTGAGCTGATGGACATCGCACGCCAGACCGCTGCGGACAATGGCCGCGACCCCGAGGCGCTCGACATGACCGGTGTACATCCGGGCATCTTCGGTGACGACCCCGCCGCAGCAGTCGACGAAGCGGCGTCGTGGGGCATTCATCGCCTCATCGTTCCCGCCTTCATGTTCGCTGGTGCCCCAGGTGAGGCCGCAGACAAAATGGCTGGTTTCGCCGCGAAGGTCATGCCCGCCTGATCCGCCGCCAGCACCGTTCGTGTGAGGACATGGTCCGTCGGACAGCGCTTGTGCTCACATGAAAACGGCGCGCACTCTTCGTGTGAGGACATGGTCCGTCGGACAGCGCTTGTGCTCACATGAAAACGGCGGCGGACGGTTCGTGCTGCGTCAGTCGGCGGGGAGGGCGAGCTGCACGTCGTTCGGGTTGAGCTCGATGTCGAGACGCACTTGCACCGGCTCGATTCCATCGTCGCTGGCGTCGATGCCGAACAGTGCCCCGTATTGCTGGAGGAGTAGCAGGTCGAGGCGGGTGTCGGTGCCGTCGTACACGTAGGGCTCGGTCCGTCCAATGGTGCCCTCGTTGAAGAAGTCGTCCTCGCCGGCCATGAACACCGCTTCGTCGGTGAACGCGGTGGCCGGGTCGGCGTAGAACGCGACGATGTCGTCGAGCGCCGCGGCGGGTGCTTCCCAGGTGATGACCACGTCGAGGTAGTTCTCGCCCTTGTCAATCGAGAACGAGGAGGCGGAACGCCCGCGGAAGCTGATCGACAGGTCACTCAGCGTCAGTCCGTCGGCGAGCGGAAAGGCAGCGATGACGGCGTCGGCGAGTGGGAACGGTGTCGAGTCGCTGGTCGCCGTGTCGAACCCGATGTCGACCGTGTAGCCAGCCAGTTCCGCCCGGGCGTCGTCGTAGGCCCAGCCGTTGATGTCCTCGGTCGACCAGATGAACAGGGGATCGAGTGTCGCTTCGACGCCGTTGACGTCCCACGTTGGATCGGCGGTGACATAGACGTGGTTCACCGAGCTCGGGCCGCCGCGGTCGCCCGGGTCCGAAGCGGTGCTGTTCTTCCGTTCGAAGCCGAGGTCGGTCATGATCGGGTCGAAGATGTCGATGAGCTGCTGCGACCCGGGGCCGTTGCCGTCGAGTTCGAGATCGATGTCGTCGACCACGCCTCCGGGGGCCACCACGTCGTAGCGCGCATTCCACCCGGTGTTCCCGTCCTCGCCGACGAACGACAGGATCGCGTCGAACTGCAGCAGTGACGAGCCGTCAGGAACTGGAATCGGAACGGGGAACCCGACGATGTCGTCGACGGCCCCGAACGGGTCGATCGTCGAATCACTGACCGCGGCATGCGCGGCCGCGACCAGGTCAGGCAGCGCGGTGAGATCGAAGGGGTCCGGCGCCGGGGCGACCGTGGTGGTTGGCGCATCGGTTGCTGGTGGCTCTGTCGCCGGAGGTTGCGCTGCGGCTGTGGTCTCAACGGGTGCCTGCGTGTCGGGTGGGGGAGCATCCGAGGTCGCCGTGGTGTCGTCGGGTGCCTGCGTGTCGGAGCTGGTGCCGGTCGATGATCCGCCGCACGCCGCCAGTGCGAGCGAGGTGGCCGCGATGGCGCTGATGAATTGTGTCGTGTACATGGTGCTCCCGATGTGTGCCCGCAGGGTGCAGGTCGTCACCGAAGTTGTACCTCAGGTACGTCATCCGCGGCGTGGTTTCGTCGTCAGACCAAGAGTTCGTGCAGTTCGTCGATCGACGCGAGCTGGTGCGCGCCGAGGTCGGCGAGAGCCCGATTGCCGGGTGGCGCATCAGCGTCGACCACGGTGACCACGGACGCCGGTTCGCGTTCGACTGCCGCGAACGCGGCCGCCCAGGCCGGGCCGGTTCCGTCGGCGCACGACACGACCAGGGTGAGTGAGCCGAGCGAATGCAACATCGAGTCGCGAGCTCGTGAGGCAGCTCCGCTCGCGGCCGCGTCGGGTGCGAACGGACTGGCCAAGCAGATGGCGTTGCTCTGAACCAGCTTGCGGATGTCAGGTTGCCGAGCGACTTGGTTGATGCCGGCAGCGCTGAGCACCACGGTCGTTGCCTCACATGCGAGGGCTTCGTCGATGGCGACTGCGGCAAGATCGCCGGGATGATCGGTGTCGGGAATCGACACCGACCAGTCGGCCACGACCGCTGCTGCAACAGCGTGTCGCGCGGTTGCGGCGGCTCGATCGTCCACATCGCCGTCACCCACGATGGAGAGCGATGAGTGAGACAACGCATCGATCGCTCCGGCCGCGAAGAGATGTGGCGGGCAGCCGTGGCCCATTCGGTCGCGGAGGATCTGCGGGAAGCGTGCGTCGAGGGCTGCGATGATGTGGACGCCCGACTCGTCGAGTCGCTCGACTTCGAAGGCGAAGGCGCGCATTGCATCGAGGAGCGAGCGAACCCTGGCGGCCGGGACATCATCGGTGGCGATCGAATCGCACAGTGCCGGCTCGTGCAGCAGCTGGCCGAGTTCGATGTCGAGGGCATCGGTTCGGTCGACGAGTGACCAGAATTCGCGTGCCTTCAACGGTGCGACGTCGACGCGAGTGAGTCGATTGCTCAGCAGGAGAGCGGCTCGAACGGTGTCGGCGTGGTCGGCGGTCATCGCAGCATCATCGGTCAGGTCCGGCGGCCCGTGCTGACCGCCAATACCAGAGGGTAGACCGGCCCACTCCCGCTCCGAGACAGCAGTCGCCCGGTCTCGGTGAGGGTCCACCCCGAGTCGACGAGATCGTCGATCA
>JAJCXU010000037.1 GCA_029263275.1 Ilumatobacter sp. | reverse complement strand
ACCCCCGACACACCGACACAATAAGGAACCAAGAATGACTGAACAGCTTCAACGCCTCGGCGTCGAGCATCGTGCAACAGCACCGGCCGCATACGACGACCTCAGACAGAAAGCCGGGTGAGCATCGGATCCTTGCCTCGTCGTCGGTGGTCCAAGATCGCCGTCGACACGGCATTGCTCGCAGGCTTCCTCACCGAGTTCATCACCCGTGAGGGACCTGACTACGGGCTCCATTCATGGGTTGGGATCGTGCTGGTGCCGATCATCGCGGTGCACCTGTTGAGCAATGCAGCTTGGATCAGGCGCGTCGCTGCTCGCGGCCGCAACGACCGAGAATTCTCATTGGCGGTGCTCAACGCAGTGTTGGGACTGCTGGCATCAGTGTGCATCGCCACCGGCTTTCCCATCTGGCTGGAGTGGTCAGACGCCGAGTTCTGGGCTCTCACCCACACGATCACCGGCTTCCTCTCCATCATCTTGATGTTTGTGCATATGTGGCGGAATCGCAGCCGAATCCGCCAACTCGCCGCCCTCCGCTAGATCGAGGTTGTCACCGGACAGGCGGCGCCTCGTCACCAGCAGCAGCTGGGGCCTGGACTTGTGTGGAAGCCACCGGGGAATCACCAGAAGCCACAGTTCCATTGTCTGCAGTGCTGGAACCGTCCCTGCTGCACGCTGTCGTGGACAACACCGCAGCGAGCGACAGGCACCGTGCTCGCCGAAGCCAGACGCTCACGAAGTCAAGGCCTGTTCGATGGAAGTCCAACCCAGACGGAGTATTCCGTTCCGCCCTTGAGCGTGATCGACGATGAGATGAATCCGTTTGCAGGATCTCGGACCAATTTGGCGTAGGGGTGGTGTTCGTCGTCCATGTTGTCGGCAATCACTAACGCTCCGGGTCGAAGACGGGGGACGAGCAGCTGAAGGATCTCCGTGTACATGGCTGGGCCGCCGTCGAGCAGCACGAGGTCGACTGGGCCGCCCGGATCGCTCAGGGTTTGTCGGGCGTCGCCGGTGCGAATGTCGGTGTAGGCCTCAAGACCGGCCGTTGAGAGGTTGCCGCGGGCAGTCTCGGCTTTGTCCTCGATGAGTTCGGAGCCGATGACGACGCCTCCGCCGTTGTCACGCAGACCGGCAGCGAGGTAGATGGTCGAGATGCCAAACGAGGTTCCGAACTCGACCACTCTCTTGGCCTGGAGCGCTCGGACGGTTTGGTAGAGGAATCGGCCTTGTTCGCGGTTGACGGGGAGATAGAAGTCCCGCAACTGTTCGGTCCAGGACTCTCCGTTCCCTTCCGTCATGTTTGAAGCCGCCTTGCGGAGCTCCGGCATTTGGGCATCGGCCTCCTGGTGGAGGTGTTCGAGGAGTTCGGCCACGGTCGGGTCGCTGAGTGTGTTCATCGTGATCTCGTTTCGGTGTCGATGTTGAGGTAGTGATTGACGGTTGTGGTGCTTCGGTGGATGCGTCGCACCCTCAGAATGTGGAGAGGCCGGCGTAGCTGATCCCGGTCAGCTTGGCCATCTGGTCGTTCCAGGTGGCGAGGTCGCGCTTCTCGAGCTTGTTCAGATGGTCGTGTCCGCAGGCGCGTGCCATGACTTGCATGAGTTCGGTTGATGCTTCGAAGAAGTTGGCGAGGCGCTGACTCGCGGCGTCGATGTCGAGGCGGGCACGCAACTCTGGTTTCTGTGTGGCGATGCCTGCGGGGCAGTTGTTTGAGTTGCACATGCGCGCTGCGACGCAGCCCACGGCCTGCATTGCCGAGTTCGATACCGCAACGCCGTCGGCGCCGAGGGCCATGGCCTTGACGAAGTCGATCGGGACGCGGAGCCCGCCCGTGATGATGAGGGTGACCTTGCCGCTCGCACCGCGTTCATCGAGGAATCGGCGCGCTCGGGCGAGGGCCGGGATGGTCGGGACGCTGATGTGGTCGCGGAAGATCTCCGGTGCTGCGCCCGTGCCGCCGCCGCGGCCGTCGAGGATGATGTAGTCGACGCCTGCGTCGAGTGCGAATCCCATGTCTTCTTCGATGTGCTGGGCGCTGAGCTTCATGCCGATTGGAATGCCACCGGTGATCTCGCGGACGCGGTCACCGAATCGTCGGAAGTCATCGACGCTGCTGAGATCTTTGAACGTCGACGGCGAAATGGCCGCCTCTCCCGCTGGGATGTTGCGGACTTCGGAGATCTTGCCGATGTTCTTCGCCCCGGGAAGATGGCCGCCCGTGCCGGTCTTGGCCCCTTGGCCGCCCTTGAAGTGAAACGCCTGCACGAGGGAGAGCAGTTCCTCGTTGTAGCCGAACTGCGCGCTGGCGAGTTCGTAGAAGTAGCGGCTATTGGCTTGTTGTTCCTCGGGCAACATGCCGCCTTCGCCAGAGCAGATGCCGGTGCCTGCAAGTTCGGCTCCTTTGGCGAGTGACACTTTGGCTTCCTCGGACAACGCTCCGAAGCTCATGTCGGACACGAACAGGGGGATGTCGAGGCGAAGGGGCTTGTCGGCTTCTGGGCCGATAATGAGTTCGGTGCCCACGGCCGCTTCATCGAGGAGCGGTTTGCGGGCCATCTGCGCGGCCATCATCTGGATGTCGTCCCAGTGAGGGAGGTCCTTGCGCGGCACGCCCATCGACGTCATCGGCCCGTGGTGGCCGAGCTTGCTCAACCCGTCGCGGGCGAGTTCGTGGATGAACGCAACCGTCGGTTCTTCTGGCGTCGCCCGAGCTGCCGGAGCCCCGGTCTCGTTCAGGGCAACGGGTGTCTCGGTCGTCGCTGGGCCGTCTGCTCCATCGGTGCCCACCTGTTCGTCGGGGATCTGCGCGTGGCTGCCGTCGCAGTACGGCGGCGTTCCCGTCCGCTTGCACGCGCAGAGGTATGCCTCGCCGTCGGCCTCCGGCGTGAAAGCAACGGGTGAAAAATCGGTGCCGGCGTGAGAACCGTCGCAGAATGGCTGGTTCTGCGATTGGCCGCATGCGCACCAATAGGCCTCTTCGCCAGCGTTGAGCTGGACCGCTACCGGTTGGTTGTTGGCAATGATGGGATTGGACATGGCGGCTCCGTGATGGTGGGTATGAGGTTGTTTGAGATCGGTGTGGCGGTCGAGCTGCTACTTATTGCTGTCCCTGCGAGAGGTCCCGATCGAGCAGCTCTCGAAAGTTGTTCCCGGCAACGTCTTCGAGGGTGTCGTCGACGGTGATTCGCACATCACCCGTGGTCCACGGTTTGGTTGGGGTCAACGACCAGGACGTCTCGTTCTCACTAACGCGCGAGGTGCCGTCGATGGTCGTGCCGTCGCGGGCTACGACGCTGACGGCACGCTCGAGGCGGTGGCGATCGAACGGCCGACCAAGATCGATGTGCAACGGCTCACGTGTGCCCGGGCGAGGATGCTGCCAGCTCCACTGCTCGACACTGGGGCGTTCCCTCAGCGCGCGAGTGACGACGAAGCTCTTCGAGAACGATGGCAGCATTGAGGAACCGTCGGCGGATGACCAGCCCTCGTCGATCGTCAATGCGTAGCGTTCTCCCTCGCGAAGCGCTGGGCCGAGGGCGAGGTTGGTGGCGACGTTCCGCTTGATGCGGCCTGGGTCGATCAGGACCGTGAGGCGAGTTCGGTCCGCGTTCCAGAGCTCCTGTTTGAACCTCATGAATGCAGCACGATCGGCAACGCCGGATTCGTCGCGCAGCGTGACGTAGTCGAATGCACGATGGGGTGCCATCGGAATCGAGAAGTGCACATAGAGGCGGAGCGTGTTCTCGGGCAGCACGTCGCCGCTCGGATACACATTGGTCACGAGTGCAGGCACGGCCGGCTGGTCCCACGGAATTCTGAACTCGGTGAACAGGTCAGGCTGATTATTGCGTCGACGGCGCACGACGTAGTGCTGTCCAGGAACGAAACCGAACGCCGGGGTGAAGCTCAGGGAGTCGCCATGGCGCATGGTTCGACCGGCCACGGGCATCTGTCCGTCGTGGTACGAGTCGGCCCGGCCGACAAAGACGGCGACGCACTCCCCGAAGTCACTCGGTTGATGACCAGACTCGCGCTCCGCGAGGTCCAACACCACCGGGTCGTTGGCACGTCGCGGTAGGCGAACACCGTCGTCGCCCACCGAACGCACGCGACTGTTCGCACCCGAGGGTTGGCGGACATTGATCACCATGGACGTACCGTCTCGATCCTTTACTCGGTCCGTCGGATCAGGTTCGCGGGAAGTCCATTTCAGCAACAAGGTTGTGGATTCGATTGGGGAAGAACGTCGGGTTGATGTCGAGATTCAAGTCTCCGGTGTAGGCGTCTCGGGTCAGTGAGACGAAGAAGATGTCATCGAGCAAGGCCATGTGGAGCGGCACGCCTTCGAACATGACCGCCTTACCGGTTGGGCCGTATGGCATCACCGGGTGCAGGTCGAGCTTCGGGCCTCGGTCAAAATCGTCGAGGGTCACGACCTTGGCGCCGCTCAGCCCAGCGACGGGGATCACTTGCGGTGAGCGGCTGTTGTTGGTCACGAACAGCATCGGCTGGTCGCCCATCTGGAACGGGACCATGTCGAGCGGCTGACCATTACCCATGTCCATGATCGTGCTCGCTGAAATCTTGGCGCCATCTTCGAGTTCGTCGAGCGGAACGAGAACGATCGGGCTACACGTGTATGCCGCGACCAGCTGAGGCTTGCCGTCGACGTGTTGGACCGACATTGCTCGGATCGGTGCCCGGCTCTCATTCTGGTCGTGAGTGATGTGGTACATCTCGACAGAGGTCACGCTCTGCGTTCCATCGAACGGATAGGAGATGCGTCGCAGCGACGACTGGAAACTGTCGTAGGCCACGCCGGCAACGAACAGCTCACCCTCGTAGTACTCCAAATCCATGATCGCCAGCGACCGAATCGAGATGCCGCCCTTTCTCATGTCCCTCGGAAGGAGAGGCCCAGGCCCCGACCCACGCACCTGGAACGTTGTGTCGCCCTCCGGGAACTCAGCCAACAGCTGCTTCTGAAATCCAAGCGACGACGTGTCCAACAAACTGATTTCGAGATCGACCGAGATCTTCACGATCGCTGGCTGTGAAGCGAAGCTCTCGATCCGCGTGATCGAAATGAAGATCTCGTTCGACACGGGATGGACCGCCATGTCGTTGATCTCGATCGCCCCGACCTGGACGCCAAGGAGTTCGGCGATCTTGACATCAATGTTGCGGATCGAGCTTGGCGTCCTCTGGCCGGACGGCTCGCCTCCCGGAACCTCAAATGCGTAGATCGCTCCGTTGTGGTTGTCGCCGACAAACAAGATCCCCTCGTCGGAGAACGTGAGCGCACCTGCGTACGCCATGTCCAACGCGGACCCAGGCGAGTTCGCATCGGCGGTTGACGTTGTATCGACAGAGACTGCCGCGGGGAGCACGTAGTTGTGGGTGGTGTGGGTTGACATGAGGCCTCCTGGGCGATGGGATCGGGCACTGGAGGCTCGTTCCCGGGGTACGTTGGGAGAGGACTTTAACCTACAACTTGTCCGACAACTACAGATTGTCCGGGAAAGATGAATGAAAGTGCGGTGCCGTGTGGACCCTCAAAGCAACGAATCAACTCCACCTGACAGCAAGTCACTCGAGAACCCCCGGACCAGGCGCATGCGCGACGCCGTGCTGTCCGCAGTGGCGGAGCTGATCCTGATCGAAGGCGCTGGCGCAGTCACCGCCCTGCGCGTCTCACAGCAGGCCGGCGTTGCCCGCTCAACGATCTATGACCACTGGCCAACTACCGAAACGATGGTGCTCGACGCGATCGACATGGTGACAGGGCCTCAAGCTCCGACCACGATCACCGGCGAACTCGGCACCGACTTGCTGAGTGCCCTCGTCCACCTACGCGACCGGCTCGAACATCGGCCATTCCGGATCTGGTTCGCCACGCTGCTCGACCACGGCAACCGGGACGAAGCCTTCGCTACGGCGCAAGTCCGCTTCGTTCAGGGCGTCTTGCGCCCCGTGAGCGAGATCATCAGCGACGCCCAACGCCGTCGTGAACTCCCCGACGACATCGACGCCGCCGATACCGCCGCGCAACTCGCCGCACCGATTCTCAGTCTGCATATCCTGCTGCGTTCGACGGCGAGCGACGAGCAGCTCGCCCAGACGATCACGCAGTTCCTTGCCAGCCACGCCAGGGGCACCCCTGACTGAACTGGTGCCTGTCCTCGTGCGAGGTTGGTGACCGCTTCAGTTGATCCAGGATCTGCACGAGCCACGGCCACCGTGTGGCCTGCGACGATCTGTATCGACCCCGTTGGCGCGGAACCGTGCCACCCGAACGAACGGGGTCTCGTCCAAGCCGAGCGCAGTGGTGTGCCGACCCGAAATGGGTGATTTGACGAGCTACTCGTCGATCACGACGACGGCAACACCACCGACGATCGCACAGTCGCACCGGTCGAGCCAGCACGACGATCAGCCTTCACAGACGCTTGATGTTCGCGGCGGTAGACGGTTGACGAAGGCGCGGTTTCGTAGAGGGAGTACCGATGAGTAGTTCATCGGTTCAGCATCCCGAAAGGACCAAACAATGCTTCTTCAGACCTTTGACCGCGCCTCCCGCGGTGACCATGACGGCCCTCACTTCCTCATCCCACTGTTGTTGCTCGTACTGCTGGGCTTCGTCGTCGCGACAATCGTTCGGCGACGCCGAGGTCACGGACACCATCGCCACGGATACGGGCATGGTTCTCCCATCAGCACGCTCGAGCATCGCTTCGCAGTCGGTGAAATCGACCGCGACGAGTTCGAGCACCGCAAAGCTGTGCTCGATGGGTCGGACAATGTCCCACCCGCTCCCGCCCGGTCGGCACCAGTTGCTGTGAAGGAGGAACCTGCGACGACCGCCGTCGAGAGCGAGGATCTCCCCGATTCTCAGCTCGGCAACGACGAATAGGCTCAACAACGAAGTCGTGGCCAGAGGGCCGACCCACGGGGCCGACCCTCTGGCTCGTTCACGGAAGAACTCTCCATGTCCCACCGCATCCTGGTTGTCGACGATGAGCCCGAGATCCGACGCCTCGTCGCGTCCTATCTCACCGACGACGGCTTTCAAGTCGAGGAACTCGCGAACGGGCAAGTCGCGCTCGAAAGGATGCGACGCACCCCAGACGTCGACCTCATCGTGCTCGACGTCCGCATGCCCGAACTCGATGGCATCGACACCATTCGAGAGCTCCGAAAGTTCTCCGAAGTCCACGTCATCATGTTGACCGCAGCAGCAGAAGAGACCGATCGCCTGATTGGTTTGTCGGTCGGTGCCGACGACTACGTCACCAAACCGTTCTCACCGCGCGAGGTTGTTGCCCGCGTCAAAGCAGTGTTGCGCCGAACACGAACGACGACGACCGAACTCCTTGCCGAGCCACTGAGATTCGCCGGGATCACAGTGGATATTGATCGCCACGCTGTCGTGGTCGACGACCTCGAAATAGATCTTTCGGCCCTCCAGTTCGCCCTGCTTCGCGCCTTGGCTGAGAGCCCCGGCCGGGTCTTCGCTCGACATCAGCTCATCGATCGAGTGTGGGGTCGCGACTTCTACGGCGAAGAGCGCATCGTCGACGTCCACGTCGGCAACCTCCGCAAAGCACTCGGCGACTCCGCAAGTGAACCGCGCTTCATCGAAACGGTCCGCGGCGTCGGCTACCGGTTCATCGCGTGAACACTCCGACTCCTCGAACCAAGTCGCTTCGCCGCCGACTGTTCGGCTCCCACCTCGCCGTCATGGCGGTCGCTCTACTGGTACTGGCCGTGGTCATCGGGCTCCTGCAGCTGCTCAGTGATGGCCATCTGGCCGACTCCGGCCGCCGAAGCAGTGGAGGTCCAGCGCCGCTCCTCATCGGACTCGCGGCCGCGGCGATCGCCTCTGGAATCGTCTCATGGCGGATCACCAGAAGACTCGCAGCACCGATCGAGGCCACGAGCGCAGCCACGCGTGAACTCGCCGCCGGCCGCTACAGCATCCGACTCCCTGCCGCCGACACGCGAGAACTCGACACGTTGGCGTCATCGGTGAACCAGCTCGCGACCGAACTCGAAAC
>JAJCXU010000036.1 GCA_029263275.1 Ilumatobacter sp. | reverse complement strand
CAGGCAGGGGAGTGGATGCGCCGCAAGGTCACCGATCACGAGCGGTGGTTGGCAGGTATGCGCCGGTCCGGTGTGACCCTCGGGTGAAGCAATTCTTCGACGCGCTGGGGACCAAAGACAGGAGCCGATAAGTCGGCCTACTTGTACGAGCTGAACTCTCTTCCGAAGGCTTCTCGGGCGATGATGGCCTTCATGATCTCGGGGGTTCCGTCACCGACTTCGAGGCCCATGACGTCGTTGAGGCGTTGAACGAAGGGGAGATCGGTGCCGTATCCGGTCCATCCGTGCAGGAGCAGGCAGGCGTGGATTGCTTCAACGGATTGTTTGGGTCCGAGCCACTTGCACATCGCAGCCTCGGATGTGTGGGGGAGGCCGGCATCGGCGAGGGCGAGCACTTCGTAGGACAGGAGTCGTGTTGCGTGGAGCAGGGCGAGGTGCTCCGCGATTTGGAACGCGACCCCTTCTCGTTTCGCGAGCGGTTGGCCGAACGTTTCCCGAGTTTTGGTGTACTCGATGGTTTCGTCGAGGCTTTGGCTGGCGGTGCCGATGGCAGCCAATGCAATGATCGCACGGTTGAAGTCGAACGCTTCCATCGCCCCGATGAAGCCAGTGCCTTCTACTCCGATCTGGTGGTTCGCGGGGACGCGCACATCGTCGAAGAAAAGCGAGCCACGCTCACTCAGATGGCCGCCCGCACTCGCATATTTCGTGCGGCTGACTCCAGGGAGGTCGAGGGGCACGAAGATCATCGAAATGCCTCGGGCGCCGGGACCGCCAGTGCGACAGAAGACGACACATCCGTCAGCCGATCCGGCAAACGTGATGGAGGACTTCTCGCCGTTGACGATCCAGTCGTCTCCGTCTCGACGAGCGGAACACGTCAGATTTGCGGCGTCAGAACCCACGCCTGGTTCGGTCAGTGCAAACGCGACGATCGAGTCGCCCGATGCAATCGCTGGCAGCCACTGACGTTTGATTTCTTCGTCGGCGCCGTCGAGCAACTTGGCTGCGATCGCCGAAAGTTGCAGGAAGTAGCTCACGTTGAAGTCGCCGCGGGCAAGTTCCTCAGCGGCGATCCCCATTGCCACGAAGGAAGCCTCGGAACCTCCGTACTCGGCGGGAACGCGCATGCCAAGAATGCCGAGGTCTCCGAGTTCTTTGACGATCTCTGGAGCGAACGGCTCGTCTTTCCATCGGTCCGCTTCGGGTGCCAGGCGCGTCAGCGCATATTTGTTGGTGACCTGCTGGAGGAGTTGTTGTTCATCGTCGAACTTGAAGTCCATGTGAGTGTCCCTTATTCGAAGGTTGGTTCGCGTTTGGCGAGGAATGCGGCGATTCCTTCGCGTGCGTCGGGTGTTGAGAAGAGTCGTTCAACCTGGTCCGCTTCGACGTCCATTCCGGCGGCGAACGACAGGTCGGCTGCGGCGTCGACGCAGTGCATGATGGCGGTAATTGCTTGCTTGGGTCCGTCGGCCAATGTCTGAGCGAGTTGCATTGTTTCGTCGAAGAGCTTTGGTGACGGCACGAGGCGATCAACGAGGCCGAGGTCGAAGGAGCGGCTGCCGTCGATGCTTCGACCGGTCACCAGGAGATCGACGGCAGCAGCGCGGCCGATCAGGCGTGGCAGTCGCTGCGTGCCGCCGGCACCAGGCAGCAGACCGAGCTTGACTTCTGGCACGCCGAGCTGGGCGTCGGGTGAAGCGGTCCGGATGGTGCACGCGAGAGCGAGTTCGAGTCCGCCCCCGAGTGCCATGCCGTTGACCGCAGCGATTGTTGGTTGGGGAAGCTGGTGGAGCCGTTCGATGAGGGCTCGCAGCGTGACCAGATAGTGCCGAAAGTCCGCCGGAGTTGCGTCGCCCAGCATCTTGAGGTCGGCGCCGGCTGCGAAAAACCTGTCGAGGCCCGACGTCAACACGAGGACCGCTGCGCTGTCGGCGACGGCGGTGGTGACGGCGTCATCGAGCGCGGCGACGAGGTCGAACGAGAGGGCATTCGCGGGCGGACTCGTCATTGTGACGATGGCAACCTTGCCGACGAGTTCCGTGGAGACGAGTTCGCTCACCATGTGACGCTGGTGCCGGACAGCGTGCCGGCGACGTCAGTCGGTGGCCCGGCTCGGCCGACGTCAGATTCGGTCTCGTGTTCGTGGAGTTGGGGCATCACCTTCTCGGCGAAGAGGCGCATGTTTTGTTCGGCTTCGTCGTGGGGCATTCCGCCGTAGCTGAACACTCCGATGATTCCCGCCGCACCAACCATGCGCTGGTAGTCCTTGAGTTGCTCGGCCACCTCATCGGGGGTGCCCCAGACCTGGAGTTCGGCCAGGAACCGAGCGAACGTGTCGCGGCCGTGTTTGGCAATGTTGCCCGAGATGCCTGCGTAGTACTCGTACCCGGCGATGTCGGCGATGCCTTCGTCGTAGAACTGATAATGGTCGACGGCGGAGTGCGAATAACTCATCATGTAGTTGTCGAACATCTCCTGTGCCCTCTCTGGGTCTTCGTCGACTGCGACGAAGACAGCGATGATCGGACCGGGCGGGGGTTTGCCATTGAGTTCGAGGTAGCGCTCCCCGTACGCGGCGATCTCCGCGGTGGTGACGGCCCACGGTTTTTGGGCGATGATGAGCAGCCCGATGCCGAGTTCTGCCATGAGGTCGATCGACTGCGGCGACACGGCAGACGCGTAGGTGCGCCCGCGGAACGACCGGCTCGGATAGGGCCGGATGGCGGCACGTGGCTGCTTCAGGAAGTCGCCGTCGTACTCGATGTAGCCGGTCTCGAGCGCGTTGACGATCGCTTGCGTGTAATCGGTGAATCGTCCCCGGGACTCACACATCTCGGTCCGGAAGCCGTCGAACTCGACTCGGCCGAGCCCTCGCCCCAGCCCGAGGATTGCCCGTCCGTCGGAGAGTTCGTCGAGCATTGACCATTCCTCGCACAGCCGGACCGGGTCGTGCCACGGCAAGACGTTGATCATCGAACCGACTTGCACACGCTCGGTCCGAGCGGCGATCCACGTCAAGAACTGAGTTGTGTCGGGCATCATGATGTAGTTCGTGAAGTGATGCTCG
>JAJCXU010000035.1 GCA_029263275.1 Ilumatobacter sp. | reverse complement strand
TCGACGACGATCAGTGCGGTCGGTGGGACCTTGAGCGCTCGAAGCCGTTGAGCGTCAACGCTGCTGAGTCGGGTGACGGCGAGGGACTCGTCAGCGACCTCGGCCAGCGCCGTGGGTGGTGGTCCGGTGCCGGCGTCGACGATCACGACGCCTTCGTGGTGACGGATCCACTCGGCGAGGTCGGCCAGCGGACCGTCGCCGAGTTGGCGGGGCGTCTCGCGTCCTCCGTGGGGTACGAGAGCGACGCGGGGAACGACTTGGACGGCAGCGGCTGAGAGGATCTCGTCGGTTGTTCGACTGTCGGCGTGTTCGAGGTCGCGGACGCCGTGCTTGCTTCTGCGGAGTCCGAGTGTGATGTCGAGGTCGCCGCCGAGGTCGATCAGGGTGACGTGGCGGGGGTGCTGGAATGCGAGTTGTGTTGCAGCGACGGTGGTACCGACACCTCCTCGCGCTCCCCACAGGACGATGGTTTGGCCCGGTGTGCTCGTCATAGTCATGCCGCCTCGTGGCCGACGAGTTCAGCGAGTTGTGCTGCAGCACGGTGGGCGCCGACTCGAGTCGCGCCACTGCCTGCTTGGTCGCCGAGGCGGTGCTCGACGAGCTGCAGCCAGCGGTGGCGGGGGAGTTGTCCGCTGCTGACGGCGTGGGCGACTCGTTCGAGTTCCATCGCTGCGAAGACCTGTGGCTCGAAGTCGCGAACGGCGATCTGGATGCGGCTGGTGTCGATGCTCACGATGACCGGTTGGGTGTCTCGCTGGTACCGGCGGCATTCGTTGCGCACCTCGGGTTCGAGGACTCGTCTGCTGGTGCGGAGGCGGGTTGCGAGGTCCGAGATCAGCGGTCGGTGGCGTCCGTTCTCCGAAACGGGTTCGTGTTCGGGGTCGATGGTGGCGAGGAGGTGGCCTGCGGCTGCCCAGAGTGCGGAGTAGGCGTCGTCTCGCCGCTGCCGAGGGCTGAGCGTTGCTTCGATCCGGATGAGGGACGGCAGGAGCGCGATGAGCAGGACGGTGGTGGCGTCGGCGTCGTCGGCCTGGTGGCGTCGGATGAGCGCTTGGACAATCGGGTTCTGCCGTGCGGTCGGCGTCGCGCAGATGTCGAGGATCTCCTCGATACCGAGGCCGGCAAGTGCTGGGTCGGTTGCCCAGCGCGCTTTGATTCGGCTATGTCGGCTGGGCGCGAGGCAGCGGTGGTAGCGCCGGTCGAGTTGCTGGTGGATGGGGTGCTTGTGTGGGTGGTGGATGGCCATGGTTCGAACTCCTGGTAGAAGTGGTCGGATTGGTTCGAGTGCCACCGTGAACCTGTTCGGTCACGGCAACCCGCACGTCGGACGGGCCAGCGCTGATTCGCGTTTTTGTGCGACGGATAGCTCCTGAGCTGGGGAGATGCGCGTTGGCGTGCGTATTGGCGCCCAGATTGTTCGAGAATTTCCTTGTGGAGTGAGGGTTGACGTGAACGATGTTCGGCTTGATCGCTGGCATGAGTTCCTCAGCGTCTGTGTCTTCTTCGTCCGGGTCGATGTCGCCGATCGAGACGGTCTTGTTGTCGTTGCTCGCCGCAGCGATGGCGGTCGCCGTCACGGTGTGGCTGGGGGCCGTGGTGTCTGCGATCGTCGTCGGAAGCGGCGTGCCGCCGATCGGGCTCGGCGATGCTCTCCGGGCGATCCCGCCGCTCTTCCGAGAGCCCGGTGATCCGTCGGCTGCATGGCCGCCTGACGCCGTGGGCGTGATCGCCGGTCCGGTGATTTACTGGGTGGCGACGGTCCTTGCGGCGCTGCTCATCGCGACGGTTCTTCTCGGGCTTCGGTTGCTGTGGATGTCGTTCTCGTCTGGGCGTCGCCGGCTCGGTGTCGATGCTCACGCCCGCTTCGCCAAGCGACGGGAGTTGCGGCCATTGATGATTCGTGAGCCGGTGGCTGGGCGGTTCGTGGTCGGGGTCTGGGGCAAGTGGCTGCTGGCGACGGAGAACCAACGGTGGGCGTCGACCAATCACACCGGTGCTCGGAAGTTGCTTGCTCGGTTGACCGGCGAGTTGCGATCGGGTCAACAGGGCGACGTGACCTCGATCGCGATCGCCGGTCCGACGCGCTGCGGCAAGACGTCGCAGTGCGCCATTCCGGGCCTGCTCGACTGGCGTGGTCCGGCCATCGTCCTCAGCGTCAAACGCGACCTGATGGACGCGACGATCACACGTCGGCGCGATCTCGGCGACGTCCGCGTGTTCGACCCCGGTGGCTTCCTGAAGGAAAACCGAGGGGCTATCCAGATCGAGGAACACGAGATCGCGAAGTGGTCGCCACTGAGGTCGGCGCACACCGCGACCGGTGCGAAGAAGGCGGGCGAGGCGATGTCGGCGTGGACGCCGAAAGCCGGTGTCGACGGCGGCATGGACTTCTGGACCACGCAGGGCAAGTTGCTCTTCACCGGACTACTCGGCGCGGCGGCTTTGTCGGCGCGACCGTCAATGCGCGAGGTCGCCAAGTGGGTCTACGACATGACCCGCCCGGACCCGAATGCGTCTGACACACCGAGCGGCAAGAAGAAGGAGAAGCCATGTCCGCCGCTCGATCGGCTCAACGCTGCGTTTCAGAACCCAGCGACCAAGGAAGCCGCCGACTCCGGAATCCGCCACCTGCGGTCGATTTGGAACAAACCCGACGACCGAATCATCGCGTCGGTGTACGCAACCGCGCAGACGGTGTGCGATCCGTGGCTGGACCCGAACGTCGCCGCAGCAACGGATCTGAAGGATGGCAAGGGGGAGTGGGTCGATCTCGACTGGTTGCTGAACACGGGATCGGAGGGCGAGGGAGCGAACACGCTGTACCTGCTGGTCAGCCTCGACGACTACAAGCGCCTCGCCCCGGTGCTCGCCGGGCTGCTGTCCGACCTGAAGTCGCAGGCGTACGAGTGGGACATGCAGGGCCGCCCGTTCCCGGCACCGCTGCTGATGTTGATCGACGAGGCCGGCAACATTCCGCTCTCGTGGCTCCCCGAGGTGTCATCAACATGCGCCGGAATCGGCATCCAGCTCGTCACGGTCTGGCAGTCGCTCGCCCAGATCCACGAGGCGTACGGCAAGCGCGCCGACATCTTGCTCACCAATCACGCAACCAAACTCTTCTTTCCAGGAGCGTCGGACGACTCGACGCTCGGCTACGTGTCGAAGATCGTCGGCGACGAAGAGATCGAACGCCGATCCTGGTCGAACGATCTTGGCGGCGGACGACGATCGATCTCGGGCCAGCAGAACCGGGAACCGCTGGTCCCGTACTTCCTCGCGCGGCTCCCCAAGTACGGGTCTGCGCTCCTCATCCACTCGAACCTCCCGCCCGCTCACGTGCAGGGACGTGAATGGTGGCGTATCAGGCGCCTGGCAGCGATGGGCCCACCGAAGCCGCAACGTGAAGTCGCGGCGCTGGGCAGTGGCCCGTGGACGCCGACCACGGACCGCACACCGGACACGACCAGAAGCGTCGGACCCGGTGAACAGGCGACATTGTTCGACGCCGAGGTCGCAGTCGAGGTGGCGTCATGAAGCGCCAACGCGTCGATCACGCAGCAATCATCGACGAACTCCACGCGCAGTTGGCCGAACGTGTCGGGGCCATGACCTCGACCGAGGAATGGCTCGCCTATCTCGATGCCGCACGAGCGTTCCATCGGTACTCGCCACAGAACCAGATGCTCCTCGCACTCCAGGGGGCAGAGGGATACGTCGCCTCGTACCGAAACTGGACACGCATCCCGGCGACCGATGGCGGAAGGTGCCAGGTAGCGAAAGGCGAAAAGGGGCTCGCGATCCTCGCACCGATGATTTCGAAGTCCGTCGAGGTCGACGATGACACGGGCGAGGAAACAAGCCGCAAGCGGCTCCGAGGGTTCCGCACGGTGCGGGTGTTCCACCAGGGGCAACTGGTAGCGCCGCCGGCAATCCCGGAGCCGCAGATGCCCGAACTCCTCACCGGGCCGAATCGCTGGCAACACGTCTGGTCTGCCGTTGTGGGCCAACTCGAAGACGACGGCTACACGGTCGCACTGCACTCCCGATCGCCGATCGAGAAGTGGAACGGGATGACGACGTGGGGCGAGCGATCCGTCAAGGTTGCCGACGACCTCGAACCGCCACAGCGGATCAAGACGCTGTTGCACGAGTGGGCACACGTGCAACTAGGTCACGAGCACCGCCTCACCGGTGAGCGCGATGTCAAGGAGGTCGAGGCGGAATCGGTTGCGTACCTGCTCTCGCAGACGATCGGCCTCGATTCGCAGAGCTACTCGATCCCGTATGTGACCGGATGGGCGGGCGGCGACGCCGAACTCGTCCAGTCCACCGCCGAGGCGGTGCTGACTACGACGAAGCGCCTCGTCGACATTCTCGAATCCGACCTCGGTATCGAACTGACCCCCGATGCGCTCGATCACGCCACTCCAGTCGATGGCGACAACGTGACGGCGCTTCCGATCCAAGAGCCCCCAGCAGAGGTGACGACGCCAGCATCGGTCGCTCACGCAGACCAACCGAACTTGCCGATCGACGGGATGCCCGCCGAACGCTCGGCTCGACCCGGACTCGATCCCGCCACGATGACCGACGCCGAGTTCGTACTCGCCGTGAAGGAACGACTCGAACCCGAACCAGCCCGCCGGCTCATGTCGATCGTCTACGAACCAGACAACACCGGCGAAGCCGCCGTCCTGATGGCCGAAGCCGGAATCACAGCGAGCCAAACAGCCCGAGTGCTCCGACATCTCGGAGTCGACGACGCCAAGATCCGCATTGCGCTCTCGACCCCTATGC
>JAJCXU010000034.1 GCA_029263275.1 Ilumatobacter sp. | reverse complement strand
GCCGATCTGGCCGATCAGCAAGTGATCGGCGAACCGATCCATGCGCGTCTCGTCTCCATTGACGATGATGACGCGAGCCTGTGCTGCCTTGGCACGGGGAACGCAGTTGGCGGCAGGGAACACGCTGAGTGTCGAACCAATGGCAAGGAGCACGTCACACTCCTCGCTGACCTGCAGCGCTCGATCGATGACCTCGGGCACGAGGGACTGGCCAAAGCTGATCGTGTCGCTCTTGAGGATCCCGCCGCACTCGAGACAGGCCGGGTCTGCGTCACCGGCTCGAACCCGGTTCAAGCTCTGCTCCATGGGACGCTGATCGGCACAGCCCCAGCACCGCGTGAACCAGACAGTGCCGTGCACCTCGACCACCTTGTCGGGATCGGTGCCCGCCTTCTGGTGCAGCCCGTCGATGTTCTGTGTCACCAGCGCGTGCAGTTGACCACGCCGTTCGATTTCCACGATGGCGGCATGACCGAGGTTTGGTTCCGCGGTCCACGCTGGCGTCGTCAGTCGGTTCTGCCAAGCGACTTTGCGCAGCTCAGGATCGGCGAGGTAGTTCTGCAGGTTTGATGCCTTCTCCGCTGCCGGGTTCTTCGTCCAGAGGCCGTTCGGACCTCGGAAGTCAGGGATACCCGAGTCGGTCGAGATGCCGGCGCCGGTCAACACGACGATTCGTTCGGCCGCAGCGATCAACTCGCGCGCCGCCTCGGTGCCCACCGGAAGATCGGACGACGTGGGTTGAGGCTCGACAGACACGGAATGATCTTGACCGATCGGCGTGCTCCGGTTCGACTCATGGGGCCGCTGCCATCGAACCGGTCCGCTGACCAGTGGTCGCACACCGCCTTCTACGATCAGCCATCTCGTACTCGAAAGTGATCCCATGACCCCCAACATCGTGCTCATCAATTGTGACGACCTCGGATACGGGGATCTCGGTTGTTACGGCTCAGAACTCCACGACACGCCCGCACTCGACGCTCTCGCCGCCGAGGGAGCCCTCTTCACCGACTTCTACATGGCGTCACCGGTGTGCTCCCCGTCGCGAGCCGCCTTGCTCACCGGCAGCTACCCGACCCGCATCGGGTTCGGCGGCGAACCGATGAACAACATGCCCGTGTTGTTCCCCGGACAGGGCGTCGGTCTGCACCCCGACGAGGTGACCATTGCTTCGATGCTGCGCGACGCGGGGTACGCCACACTCGCGGTCGGCAAGTGGCACTGCGGCGACCAGCCCGACTTCCTCCCGACCAATCACGGGTTCGACGAGTGGTTCGGGTTGCCCTACAGCAACGACATGGGACGCCAGAGGAGGGCCGAAGGCCAGCCGACGCTGGAGGAGTTGAACGCGCGGATCCAAGCGGCGGGAATGGACTTCGTGCTCAAATGGCCACCGCTCCCCCTGATGGAGGGCACCGACCTGATCGAGTGCCAGCCCGACCAGGCCTCGCTCACGCGACGGTACGTCGAGCGGTCGACACAGTTCATCCGCGAACACCATGACTCGCCCTTCTTCTTGTACCTGGCGCACATGTACGTCCACGTCCCGATCTACGTCGAGGAGCACTTCCACGAGCAGTCGCGCAATGGCGCGTATGGAGCCGCCGTGGCCAGCATCGACTGGGCCACCGCAGTCATCGTCGAGGAACTCGAACGACAGGGGCTCAGCGACAACACGATCATCATCTTCACCAGCGACAACGGCGCGTTGGCTCCCGGACCCGACGGCGCGGGCAGCAACGCGCCGCTCCGGGATGCAAAGGGAACGACGTGGGAAGGCGGCCAACGCGTGCCGTGCCTGATCCGCTGGCCCGAGCGAATCGCGCCGGGCACGCGCGTGACCGAGATGACCTCTGCCCTCGACTTGCTGCCCACACTCGGTCGGCTCGGCCAGGCACAGGTGCCGGCGGACCGCGTCCTCGACGGCGCCGACATCTCTCAGCTAATCGGCCTCGATGGCCCGACGGTCGACGCAGATCGATGCTTCTTCTACATCCGCGGTGCGAACATCGAGGCGGTCCGCGTGCGTCGCTGGAAGCTGCACGTCCGCAAGGGCGGCACCGAGTTGACCGAGCTGTATGACCTACTCGACGACATCGGCGAGACCATCGACGTCTCCGACGACCACCCCGACGTCGTCGAGGCGCTCCTCGCCCGGGTGACGGCTGGGCGGTCCGACGTCGGCGATCAAGCCAGCGGAGTCGTTGGCGCGGGAACCCGACCGATCGGACGCGTTGACGACCCGGTGACGCTCTCCGACGTCGATCCGTCTGACCCCGCGACGATGGCCGAATACGACTTGCCGTACCGCGGCTGAACCTTCAACCATCGACAGACGGCTCGCTTGCGCCTCTGCGATACTTGAGACGTGTTCAGAGGCGTCGCCACCGCAGTCGCACTTACGGTTCTGCTCGTCCCCGGGCTCGTTGCCGCACTTCCCGGTGACCGCGTCGACGGGCCAAGCACGGTCACGGAGGTTGCGGTGCGCGACGTCCAGTGGGACACCACCGCAGCGTGCGATCTCACGACGGTCGAAGCTCTGGCCACGCGCCATCCCTCGACACGGCAGCTCGTCGTGCTGTCTACCAACGCCTTCGGTGACACGTACGGCGCGGCCTTCGTCGCCGTCCGCGATGGTGGTGGAACGTGGCGCTGCCAGACCAATGAGGTCACGGCTCGATTTGGACGTAGCGGGACCCGTCCCCTGCTCGACCGACGATCGGGTGACGGCACCACCCCCGCCGGCGTGTTCCCGCTCGGCGAAACGACGGCGTGGGACGGACAGGTGGTCAACGTCTTCGGCAACCAGCCCGACCCGGGCGTGAAGTCCGGCATCGGCTATCGCTCCGTACGCCAGCAGGATTGTTGGGGAGCGATTCCTGGCGACGCCGACTACAACAAGCTGGTCAACCGGCCTGGCTGTTCGGGTCCCGACAACGAATGGCTGCCTCGCTTCGGCGACGTCTACTCGCACGCCGCGGTGATCGGCGCCAACATGAACCCGATCTCGGGCGACAGCCCTGCCGAGGCTGACCACGCCTACGCCGCAGCGATCTTCTTGCACCGCCACAGCTACTCGTCCAGTGGCGGCACGAAGCCGACGAGTGGTTGCGTGTCAGTCCCCGACAACGAGCTGGCGGCCACGATCAACCTGCTCGACCCGACGCTCGATCCACACTTCGCGATCGGTCCGATCAGCTGGCTGCGCGCCTCAGCCTGACGCGAGTCACGAAAGGGGCCTGACCCCATTCGAAACTCGGAGGTAGCGTGGGCCGCCGTGTCTGACCAGGTCGTGAGTGAAGCGAGCAAGCGTCGAACGTTTGCGATCATCAGCCACCCCGACGCGGGCAAGACCACCCTCACGGAGAAGTTCCTCCTCTATGCGGGCGCGATCACTTCTGGTGGCGCGGTCAAGGCCCACGAAGGGCGCAGGTCAGCCACGTCTGACTGGATGGACATGGAGCAGAAGCGCGGCATCTCGATCACGTCGACCGCGCTGAACTTCCCATACCGCGATCACGAGCTCAACCTTCTCGACACTCCCGGTCACCGCGACTTCTCCGAAGACACGTACCGAGTGCTGTCTGCCGTCGACGCTGTCGTCATGGTGCTCGACGCGGCCAAGGGCATCGAGCCCCAGACGCTCAAGTTGTTCGAGGTCTGCCGTTCGCGCAACCTGCCGGTCATCACGTTTCTCAACAAGCTGGACCGACCGGGCCTCGAACCGCTCGAACTCCTCGATCAAATCGAGGAGCAGATCGGTCTG
>JAJCXU010000033.1 GCA_029263275.1 Ilumatobacter sp. | reverse complement strand
CGCGATCAAGCGACGGTGTCGGCTTGGCGAACAGATGCACGACACTCAAGCCGTCTTCCATCAACATGACGCCACGCTACCGCCGACTGCCAATCACACTTGGGGTCAGACCCCAAGTGTGATTGGCAGTGTGATCGTGGTCAGCTGATGTCGAACCGGTCGAGGTCCATCACCTTGGCCCAGGCGGCAACGAAGGCCTTGACGAACCGCTCAGACGAATCGCTCGAACCGTAGATCTCCGAGATCGCTCGCAGCTGCGAGTTCGATCCGAAGACGAGGTCGTTGCGGGTTCCCGTCCACTTGAGCTCACCGCTCGCACGGTCACGGCCTTCGAACAACTCCTCGCCATCGCCCACCGACGACCACTCGGTGTCGAGGTCGAGCAGGTTGGCGAAGAAGTCGTTCGACAGCGTTCCGACGTTGTCGGTGAACACGCCATGGCTCGAGTCGTCAGCGTTGGCCCCGAGCACCCGCAGACCACCGACGAGGGCGGTCATCTCCGGAGCGGACAGGGTGAGCAGCTGTGCACGGTCGACGAGCATCGCTTCGGCGGAGAGCGTGTGGCCCTTGCCGACGAAGTTGCGGAACCCGTCAGCTGTCGGCTCGAGCGGAGCAAACGACTCGGCATCGGTCTGTTCGGCCGATGCGTCGCCACGACCGGATGTGAACGGAACGACCACGTCATGGCCGCCGGCCTTCGCCGCCGCCTCAACGGCTGCACTGCCGCCGAGCACGATGAGGTCGGCGATGGACACCGTGCCATCGAAGCTCGATTGGATGCCTTCGTAGACCGAGAGGACTCGACGCAGCTCACCGGGGTTGTTGACCTCCCAGTCGTTCTGAGGAGCGAGACGAATGCGGGCGCCATTGGCGCCACCACGCTTGTCGCTGTCTCGGTACGTCGAGGCCGAGGCCCACGCGACTCGAACGAGCTCAGCAGTGCTGAGGCCTGCGCTGAGGATCGAGCCCTTCAGCTCGGCGACCTCAGCGTCGGTCAGGGTCGATCCGGCGGGGATCGGGTCCTGCCAGACGAGTACTTCGTTCGGCACTTCGGGGCCGAGGTAGCGAGCAACCGGGCCCATGTCGCGATGCAACAACTTGAACCAGGCACGGGCGAAGGCATCAGCAAGCTGGTCAGGATGCTCGAGGAACCGACGCGAGATCGCTTCGTACACCGGGTCGACTCGGAGCGCCATGTCGGCGGTGGTCATCATCGGCTTGTGCGTGACACCGTCGAGGTGCGCGTCGGGCACGGTCTTCGATGACTCGTCGGTCGGGTGCCACTGCTGGGCCCCGGCCGGGCTCTTGCCCAGTTCCCATTCGTACTTGAACAGGGTTTCGAAGAAGGTGTTGTCCCACTGAGTCGGCGTCGGAGTCCAGGCACCTTCGATGCCACTGCTGATCGTGTCCGCTCCGCTGCCGGAACCCATGCTGTTCTTCCAGCCGAGGCCCATCTGCGCCATCGGCGCGGCCTCAGGTTCACGGCCGACGTACTGATCGGGGTCGCCAGCACCGTGGGCCTTGCCGAAGGTGTGTCCGCCAGCGACGAGGGCAACCGTCTCTTCGTCGTTCATCGCCATTCGGGCGAAGGTTTCGCGGATATCGCGTGCCGACGCCAACGGATCGGGGTTGCCGTTCGGGCCCTCTGGGTTGACGTAGATGAGACCCATCTGCACCGCGCCGAGCGGGTTCATCAGCTCACGGTCACCGCTGTATCGCTGGTCGTCGAGCCACTCGGTTTCGGGACCCCAGTAGATGTCATCCTCAGGCGCCCAGATGTCGGCGCGACCGCCGGCGAAACCGAACGTCTCGAAGCCCATCGATTCGAGGGCGACGTTGCCAGCGAGCACGAGGAGGTCAGCCCACGAGATGGCGTTGCCGTACTTCTGTTTGATCGGCTGTAGCAGCGCGCGTGCCTTGTCGAGGCTGACGTTGTCGGGCCAGCTGTTGAGTGGGGCGAAACGCTGCGAACCGGTCGCTCCACCACCGCGGCCGTCTTCGATCCGGTAAGTGCCGGCTGCGTGCCAGGACATGCGAACGAAGAACGGCCCGTAGTGGCCGTAGTCGGCTGGCCACCACTCCTTCGAGTCGGTCATCGCGGCGGTGAGGTCGGCCTTGAGCGCCTCGTAGTCAAGGCCGAGGAAGGCTTCGCCGTAGTCGAAGTCGTCACCCAGTGGGTTGGACGCCGGCGCGTGTTGGTGCAGCGACCGAAGGTCGTGCTGGTTTGGCCACCAGTGTTGGGAGGCGGTCTGGCCCTTGCCGGTGTGGCCGGCATTGGCGCCGTGCATGACAGGGCATCCGCCCGTGCTGTCGTTCGTGTCGGTCATGTTGAAACTCCTTGCGATTGGTGATCGTGCGGGGTGGTTGGGGGGTGGGTGTTCAGTCGGGCGTCGTGTTCGTGCGGCAGCTCGGACAGCGGCCCCAGTACACGACTTCGGCTTCATCGATCTCGAAGCCGTGATCGTCGTTGGCCGTGAGGCACGGGACCTCGCCGGTGGCACAGTCGATGTCGAACATCAGGCCGCAGCCGCGACAGATCAGGTGGTGATGGTTGTCGCCGACGCGGTCCTCGAACCGGGCGGGCGAGCCGGAGGGTTGGATCCGTCGGATGAGACCCTTGTCAGCGAGCACGCTCAGCGTGTCGTAGACGGCCTGGCGGGAAATCGAGCCGAGTACTTCGCGGACCCGTTGGGCGACATCGTCGGCAGTGGCGTGGGGGTGCGCCGACACCGTGCGCATGACGGCCAAGCGCTGCGCAGTGACCTGCACACCGTGGCGACGAAGCTCCTGTTCGACCTGAGGCATGACCTCATTCAAGCATCAGCTCTGGATAGAGTCAAGAATTAGATTCTGTCCAGATTATGAACACTCCTGCCGTGAGCTACTCGGCGACGGGGAGTCGTTCGGGTGCGTAGACGTTGAATGTGCTGCCACGAACGAAGCCGGCGAGCACGAGGCCCGCGCGCCGTGCTGCGTCGACGGCGAGCGATGTGGGGGCGCTGACCGCAACGAGTGTGGAGAACCCAGCGGCCCACGCCTTCTGCACCATCTCGATGCTGGCCCGACCACTGACGAACAATCCGAGCCCCGTCGCGGGCACCGAATGGTCGGGGTTGAGCAGCATCGAGCCGATCACCTTGTCGAGGGCATTGTGTCGGCCGACGTCTTCGCGCATCACGATGACGTCACCATCGGCGTTGAACGCCGCTGCCGCGTGCACCGACCCCGTCCGCTCGAACAGGCCCTGCGTACCGAGCACGCGGTCGGGCATGCCGACAACGATGTCGAGATCGATGGGCTGCGTGGCCGGGAGCGGGGCAAGCCGTGCGCACAGGTCGTCCAGCTGCTCGCTGCCACACCAGCCGCAACTCGACGACACGTTGCCGATCCGAGGTGTCGGCTCAGGCGCCCGTCCACCCGTCTCGACGGTGACGATGTTGAACTCGCTGTCGACAGCGCTTCCATCGGCGCAGTATCGGACACCGGTGATTGGGGCGCCTGCGAGCAGTCCTTCGGTGAAGCAGAAACCAGCGGCCAGCTCGTAGTCATGCCCAGGTGTCCGCATCGTGGTGGCAACGAGCGTGCCGTCGAGCTGCATCGACATCGGCTCCTCGACGATCAGTTCGTCAGGGCCACGTCGGATCGAGCGCTCGCCGCCGACACCCGTCACCTTGGTGACGATCATTCGCTCGGAGCGTCGCCGTGCCATCGCAGCAGGATACGGCAGCGCCCACAAGTTGTCGGCCGTCGTCAGACCGTTGCGGAGAGATAGCGCTGCCAGGCACGAGCAGCGCGCACTGCGCTGCCTGGTGACGAGTCGAAGTAGAGCGACGGTTCAACCAATTCGAGTTCGAGGAGCACTGGCCCGTCGGGCGTCGGAACCACATCGACGCGGGCGTAGGCCAACGGACCAAGCGCGCGAACCGACGGGCAATCCAGCACGGCGTCGGCCAAGGCCCGTTCTGCCTCGCTCGGAGTGCGTGCGCCGATCTCTTCCTTCGCGAAGAAGTCACCGTCCTGCTCGACCTCGGTCGAGGTGAGGATCGCTCCCTTGCTGAACGCATGGTCATAGACGAGGTCACCACCGTCGCCGAGATAGACGAGCGCTGTCTCGGAATGCTCGTCGATCATGTCGAGGTACGGCTGCACCATTGCGGCATGGCCCTCGCCGTGCAGTGCAGCAACGTGTTCGGCCACCTCCGTCGACGTGCAGCGGCGGGCGCCATTCGAGCCGGCTCCGACGGCCGGCTTCGCCACGTACACGTCGACCGCGGTATCGAGATCAGGAACCGCAGTGCCGACCTCCACGAACGTGGTTGGCGCGACGGCCACGCCGTCCCGAGCGAGATCCGACAGGTAGTGCTTGTCGATACTCCACCGGACAGCGCCGATCGGGTTGACGATGCGTGTCTGATCGACGACCGCGGCAAGCCACTTCCGGAACTCGACAATCCTGTCGGCGTAGTCCCACGTCGAGCGCAAGATGATCGCTTCGAACCGACTCCAGTCGATGGTGTCGTCGTCCCAGTTCGCCACCTCGACATCCACCCCGTCGTCTGACAGCGCAGTACGCAGGGGTTCGAGGTCAGGATCGAGGCCGGTCGCACCGATTGCCGTCACCAAGGCGAGCATCGCGGGAAGGGTACGGTGGGGCCATGACGGACCCCACACCGCCGCCGCCGCAGAACCCGCACGCTGATCCGGGAAACATCGCTGACGCCGCCGACGGCACGGCAATGGCCCCCAAGAGTTCGAGCCGCAACGTGGGCGGCGAGTTCGTCGCCACGGTGATCCTCATGCTGGCCGGGCCGGGGCTCATCGTCCTCGGGCCCGCCCAGATCGGAACGCTGGCCGTGGCGCTCTCGTTCGGTGCAGCACTGGCCATTGCCATCGGTGTGATCGGCGCCGTGGCCAACCCGGCACTCTCGCTCGCATTGCTCGTCGTCCGCGAGATTTCCCCACGCGAACTCATCGAAGACTGGATCGGTCAGTTCGCCGGCGGAATCGTCGGCGCAGCCCTCGTGTGGGGCATCAACGACCAGACCCGAGCCACCATCGGCTCCAACGGGTGGGACAGCGGCGGCTTCAGCGAACTCGGTTCAGTCATTGCCGCGGAACTCGTGTTCAGCGT
>JAJCXU010000032.1 GCA_029263275.1 Ilumatobacter sp. | reverse complement strand
GTCGTTCTGTCATGCTTCATTCATGCGCCCCGCCGTGCAACTCGACGTCGAATCGCTCAGGACGCTGCTGGCCGTTCTCGACCACGGCGGGATGACCCGTGCCGCTGAGCGCTTGCAGATGACGCAGTCAGCGGTGAGCTGGAAGGTGAAGCGACTCGAAGAACGAGTCGGGCGGCCGCTCCTCATCCGCGACGGCCACACGCTCCGCCCAACTCGTGATTGTCGAGCCCTCCTGGCCGACGCCCGATCGCTCATCGAGATCCACGACCGGGCTGCGACTCGTCTGCAGAGCTCCGAGCTCACCGGAGCCGTCAAGCTCGGCTCGAACGAAGAAGTCGACGCGGCACGTATGGCCGCGCTCCTCGGGCGGTTCAAGCGCTCCCACCCCGGCGCCTCGATCGAATTCGTCATCGACCACACCGAGCACCTCGGCCACCAGATCGATCGAGGAGAACTCGACGTCGCGATCATCCAGGTCGATGAACGCGATCTACGACCGAGTGACACCCTCCTGTGGACCGACCAACTGCAGTGGGTCACCTGTTGCGAGGCGGTGCACGACGTCGATGGTGTAGTTCCGCTCATCACTTTTGGCGAGCACTGCTTCTACCGATCGATCAGCGAACCCGATCTCATCGCAGCCGGCATCAAGCACAACATCGCGTTCTCCGCATCGTCGATCTCCGGAGTGCGCGCTGCAATCGCTGCTGGTCTCGGCGTCGGCGTCTTGGGCGCCCGGTACCTCGGCGGCGACCTCGTCATGTGGCCCCGTGCTACAGAACTTCCAGACCTTCCCGTGATCCATCAGATCGCCCGAACGGTCCCCGGGGAAGCCCCCGCCGTCGCCACCGCACTGGTCGACGCGATTGCTGAAGAGCTGCTCGACCCGTCGCCAACCGTCGCCGCCTGACGTTTGATGCGGCTCAACCCGCGGGTGCGAAACCGACCCCGACGAGCGGACGCATCGTCATCTCGCCCAGCGACACCTCGAACGCCGTCTCGACGGACGCAACAGTGAGACCGGCTGCCAACAATGCCGCCGAGATCTCGGGTCGGCTGAGACCGTGCGGGTCGTCGTCGCTGTCATCGCGTTCCCAGTCCCACTGCACGAAGCCTCCGCCGGGCACAAGCAGCTTGGCCAGTTCAGCAAGAGTGCCCGGGTAATCGTCGAGGAACGAACAGACCGATGAGCACACCACCAGGTCGTAGGACTCAAGTGTGGTCGGCAGCTGGGTCGACGTCGTGACGTGGGACCAGCCGTGTTGCTCGATCTTGGCATCCAACACGTCGAGCATCGCCTGAGATGTGTCAACTGCGTCGATGGAGCGACAGACGGGTGCCAGCCGCTCGGTGAGCAGACCCGTTCCGCACCCGAAGTCGAGCACGCGAGCACCGTCCACGGTGCGCCCGGCGTCGGCAAGCACCGCGCTCAGCGATGCGTGCGCGGCTTCGGCGTACGCTCGTGCCGCTTCGTCGCCGTCCCAGCCAGGGGCGTACTCGTCCCACTCATTGCTCACTGTGTGTCTCCGATCAGCTCGAGGAGTTCGGTGGTGCTTCGAACGTCTCCAAAGCTGCGATACACCGTGTGCAGCGTCGCGTTGAGGTCAGCATCGCAGCTGGCGGCATTGGCATCGGCGACCATCACGGTGCGGTAACCGAGCGCGCTCGCATCGCGCACCGTTGATTCACAGCACACGTTCGCAACGGTGCCGACGACGAACACGGTGTCGATATCGCGCTGCTCGAGGCGCGACGCAAGATCACACTGGCCAGGAAAGAACGCGCTCGCCGCCGACTTCTCGACGAGCACGTCATCGGCCACCACGTCGAGTCCCGAGCAGAGCCGATCGCCGATCTCACCGGTCCCGCCCGAGGCCTGGTAACGATCAGCGATCTCGTCGCCGAAGAACTCCCAACGCGCCGGCGGCATGTCGTTCACTGCCGGCACGACCCAGGCAACAAGGCCGCCAGCGCCGCGTAACCCCTGTGCGAGTCGGTTGACGTTCGGCGTGATGCCTGCGACGTACGGATTGGAGTCGAAGAAGAACGGCACCATGTCGATCACGACCAGCGCAGTGCGCCGTGGGTCGATCGATGTATACGCATGGCGCCGACCCCGGCGCTCCTCATGGCGGGCGTACTGCCGCTCGTCGATGCGCCACTCGTGCAGCATGGTCAGCCGTCGATGCGCTCGATGCTGGCGCCAACCGCGCTGAGTCGACCGACGAGGTCGTCGTAGCCGCGGTCGATGTGGTGCACGCCCGAGATGATCGTCTCCCCCTCGGCGGCCAGCCCGGCGACGACCATCGCAGCGCCGGCACGGATGTCGTGGGCCTTCACCTCGGCACCGGACAGGCGCGGTACGCCACGGATCACCGCGTGGTGGCCAGTCGTGCTCACGTCAGCGCCCAATCGCTGCAGTTCTTCGACATAGCGGAAGCGGCCCGGGTACAGATTCTCCGTGACGATGCCGACGCCGTCCGCCACCGACAGCATCGTGATGATCAGCGGCTTGTAGTCGGTGGCGATGCCGGGGTACGGCAGCGTGGCGACGTCGATCGAGCGCAGACGTTCTGGCGCGGCCACGTGGAGGCCGGTTTGGCCGTCCACCTCGACCGGGCTCATCTGGAGACCCATGTCAGCGAACCGGTCGAGCAGCATCGTCATGTCGTCAGGCCGGATGCCGACCACATCGAGTTCACCGTTCGACACCGCCGTCGCGGCCAGGTACGTGGCCGCCTGGATCCTGTCGGGAACCGTGTGGTGGCTGATCGGGTTGAGGTCGTGGCGTTCGACGCCATCGATCACGAGCGTCGATGTACCGATGCCCGAAATGTTGGCGCCCATCGCGACGAGGAAGTTGCACAGGTCGGTGATCTCGGGCTCGCGAGCGCAGTTGTCGATCGTCGTCCGACCATCCGCGAAGACCGCCGCCGTCATCAGGTTCTCGGTGGCACCAACCGACGGGAAGTCGAACGTGATGTCGGCGCCGTGCAGGCGCTCGCAGCGCGCCTCGAGGTAGCCGTGGCTGAACTTGAACTCAGCACCCATCGCCTCGAGGCCGCTGACGTGCATGTCGATCGGGCGCGCCCCGAAGTCGTCGCCTCCGGGCATCGACAACCGCACTTCGCCGCAGCGGGTGAGGAGCGGGCCGAGCACGTTGATCGACGCGCGGATCTTCTCGACCAACTCGTACGGCGCAACCGGCGTGATGTCTCCGGTGTTGGTCAGCAACAACTGGCCCGGGGCCGGGCGCACCATCTCGACGCCGAGCTCGGCAAGCAACTCACCCATGATCGTGACGTCGACGATGTCGGGAACATTGGTCAGCTCGAAGGCGCCATCGGTGAGGAGGGTGGCGGCCATCAACTTGAGCACCGAATTCTTGGCGCCGGGCACGTACACCGATCCGCTGATCGGGCTGCCACCGCGCACCACGAACTTCTGACTCGCCGGATCTGGATTCACAGCCCCCAGTATGCTCCCGCTGTGCGACCAGGTGGGACCATGGTGACCCGAACCTGGCCACTCGATGCCGAGCATCTCGTACGAGTCGAGCGCCCTCGCGACGACCTGGTCCTCGAAGTCCGTTCCGACGTTGACGATGCCATCTACCTGCAGGAACACGGCCCCTTCTCCAGCTACCGCCGCGTCGTGGAGCAGACCGAAACGGAAATCACCGAGACAACGACGTATCGCCTGACCATCCCCTGGTTCGGGTGGCTCTTCCGGCTTCCGGTCGGCCAGGTCATCCGGCGGCGCATCTCGCACCGAGGCTTCTGGTCACCGCCCGACCGCCTCGACCCCACGCAGGCACTCGTCATCGGCCTTCTCGCCGCCGCATCGATGAGCGCAGCGTTCATCAACACGCTCTTCACACAGACCGCCGAGTTCGCCGCCGACGACTTCGGTGTCGGTGATGCCGGCGTCGGCAACGCTGGCGCAATCGTCCGCGCCGGCATCATCGTCGCGTTGCCCGCCGCGGTGCTGGCAGACCGCATCGGACGCCGTCGCGTCATCGTCGCCGTTGCGTGGATCGCGCCGCTCCTCTCGCTGCTCGGTGCACTCGCCCCGAACTTCCCGGTGCTCGTCGCCACCCAGACGCTCGGCCGACCAATGGGTATCGCACTGTCATTCCTGATCGGCGTCATTGCTGCCGAGGAGATGCCGAAGAACACGCGCGCCTACGCAATCAGCGTGCTGGCGATGGCGAGCGGGTTCGGTGCCGGCATCGCGGTGGCCTCATTGGCACTTGCGGACCTCGGCCCGAGCGGCTGGC
>JAJCXU010000031.1 GCA_029263275.1 Ilumatobacter sp. | reverse complement strand
ATCTGCAGTTGGCGACCAGCACCGGTTCCCGTCGCGTCCGATGCTGGCGAGCGCCAATCCGTTGAGCTTTCCGGTCGAACCCGACCCGGCACTCGCCACCTTCGATGACGAGCTCGAGTCGAACGACACCAACGCATTCATCGTGCTTCAACACGGCAACCTGCTGTACGAGGGCTACTTCAACGGCTCTGACCACGACGACATCCAGACCTCGTTCTCCGTGGCCAAGTCGTTCGTTGCGACGCTGGTCGGCATCGCCATCGACCAAGGCTTCATCGATGGCCTCGACGATCCGCTGACGCAACACCTTCCCGAACTCCTCGAACGCGACGAACAGTTCGCCGAGATCACGCTGCATCACCTCATCACGATGTCCTCGGGCCTCTCGTTCGAGGAAGGATCATCACCGTGGTCCGACCCGGCCAACACCTACCACGGCACCGATCTCCGACACACGGCGTTGAACACACCGAGCATCGAGGAGCCGCCAGGGGTCAACTTCGACTACAACGACTGGAACGCCATCCTGCTCGGCATGGTCATCGAGCGCTCCACAGGCATGTCGGTGAGCGACTTCGCGCAGACGCGACTCTGGAAGCCCATGGGGGCGGAGGCCGACGGATCATGGAGCCTCGACAGCGAGCGGCATGGATTCGAGAAGTCCTTCGTCGGCGTCAACGGACGCGCGATCGACTTCGCGAAGCTCGGTGTCCTCTACCTCAACGACGGTGTGGTGGGCGATGAGGCGGTCATCTCATCCTCCTTCGTCGCCGACGCGACCCGCAACGACGACACAACCGATCCCGCCGGCGAATACCAGTACCTCTGGTGGATCGACGAGAAGCAGGACGCGTTCTACGCCAACGGCGATCACGGCCAGTTCATCTACGTCGATCCGCAGGCCGAAGTTGTGATCGTTCGCCACGGCACGGGGCCCGGCGACGTCGACTGGATCCCGTTCTTCCGCGACGTCGTCGCGATCATCGAGTCGGACTAGATCCCATCGAGGTACAGCGCGCGAATGCCCAGGCCCATGATGAACAGGCTGCCGAAGCCATAGAGCAAATACTGCTTGTCTTTGATGAACGGGCTCGTTCGGTAGCTGTACAGAATGCCGACGGCAACGATGGTGGTGAAGCCGTACAGCGCGTGGAAGTCGCCGAGCACCCGGCCTTCTTCGTTGGAGAGCAACACCCCCACGATGGCCACGACGAACACCGAGACCTGAGCGACCCCGATTGCCCACCACATCGCCTGCAATCGGAGCGGTTCCACATATTGCGCGGCAAGCGCCCAGACGCCCACGACCGCGTTGGACACGATCAAGAACCAGCCGAGGCCGGTGTGCAGGTCGATCACGTCGGGTCGGCGCAGTCTTGGCCGCCGATGATGCTCACCACCACCGAGTCATCCGCGAGTCCATTGACCGCGCCGCGCAGATTGTCGTTGACCACGAAGGTCTCAGGGAAGAAATCGTCGGAAGGATTCAACTCCAGGCCGGGATAGGCCGCTTCGAGTGCGATCAGATCGGTGCCGAGACCGACCCCGTTCTCGGTGACGAGGCCAGGTGGGGATTGGTCGGTCACGGCGGCCGTTGTCCCGTCATAGTCGTAGGCCCCGTAGGTGTACGCGAAGAAGTGCGGGCGGCCTTGCAGTATGGGCGACACGTCGCCGAACGTGAGATGCAGGCTCCCGAATGACACGACTCGCAACTGTGTTCCGGCGCAGGCACTGATTTCGAACGGGTCGACCCATCCGGTGTCTGCCGTTGGCGGGCCGACGAACGAGCTGAGGAAGGCAACAACACCATCCGGGTCGCCGCTGAACACCGCGGCACCGATGCCTTCGTCGCTGAGCACCAGTGTCTCAACCACTGGATCGACGGGGGCGGCCGTCGTCGTCGGGAGTGCCTCCGTGGTCGTGGTGGCTTCGACCAGAACCGCCAACGTCGTCGTCGGTTCGACGGTGGTGCTCGTCTCGACAGGTGTTGTGGTCGCGACGGGTTCAGTCGTCGTGGTCGTCGGAAGCAACGTCAGTTTCGTGGTCGGACCAGCGACGGTGCCATCGCTGCCACCACACGCTGCCAGGGCCAATGCCAACGCGGTCGACCCCACGATCATCATTCGACGCATGACCACATCTTGCCCGCGCCGCCGCGTCAAGTGGTGTACCTCAATCGAAGAGCCAGCCGCTGCGCATCGGCGGCTCGACACCGCGCTCGATGTAGGACTCGACACCGAACATCGCGGCGAACGCTTCCTCCGGCATCTCGAGGAAGAACGACTGATCGCTGATCTGGCTGCCATGACAAGAAATCGCTGCGCGCTTCTGCGTGACGAAGCCGGTGACGTCCACTTCGAGGGTCAACTCCGCCTCGGGCATCCCGAACGGGTTGCCATCGTCGGCGGGCCCGGCGGGATCGAACGGCTCGCCATCGTCATTGACCTGTGGCGGCGTCATGCCCAGTTCCACGGCCTGCTGCATCATCGTGACGACGCGGTCGCGATTGATCGTGGCCTCGAACAGCCGAAGCTCCCGGCCCTCAGAGATCAGCAGATCGGCGGCCGCGTGACCGACCTCGTGGACCTTGATGTGGTCAGGGTGGCCGTAGTTGCCGTGCCAGTCGTACGCAGTGAGCACGTCGGCGCCCTCCTCACGGAGAATCGTGGCGAGGCGTTCCGCGGCCTCCCCCAGGTCTGCTTGGAAGAAGCACTCGGGGTCGGAGTTCTGGTCCCACCCGGTCATCCCCGAGTCCTTGTAACCAAGGAACACGACTCGATGCGCCCCGAGCGCTGCGATCGAGGCGTCGGTCTCCTTCTTGCGACGGTCGACCAGGGTCTCACCGCTCGCGAGGTCGTCGGGGACCTCGCCGAAGTCGCCATCCGTGGCGACGACGAGCACGACTCGATGTCCCTCCGCCGCGGCACGCGCCATGGCACCACCGGTGGCAATGGCCTCGTCATCGGGATGGGCGTGAAAGCAGACCAGTGTCGACATCGCCGACAGTGTGGCACCTCGGCGCCGTCGTCCCTCCCCTGCCGTCCCTACTCGGCGTGGCGGACCGCACCAGACTCGAGGAGCGTCTCCACGCGATCTGCAGCCACGCCCCAGTCGATCAAGACCTCTCGGCTGTGCTGGCCAGGGTGTGCCGGCAGCTGGCCGACGGTGGGGGTCGTTCGGCTGAACCGCGGTGCTGGCGCGGGCTGGGTCACACCGCCCAGTTCGATGAACGTCTGCCGATCGACGTTGTGGGGATGTTCTGCGGCCTCGGTCATGGTCAGCACGGGAGCGAAACACACATCGGTCATCTCCATCAGCTCGCACCACTCGTCGCAGGTTTTCGTCTTGAAGAGTTCGGCGATGCGGACCTTGAGTTCCGGCCACTGTGTTGCGTCCATCTGGCGGGCGAACTGATCGTCGCCTTCGAGGCCAGTGAGCCGCATGAGCTCTGCGTAGAACTGCGGCTCGATCGACCCGATGGAGATGTAGCGGCCATCGCCGCACTCGTACACGTCGTAGAAGTGTGCGCCGGTGTCCAACAGGTTCGTGCCGCGTTGGTGCTCGTCGAAGATCCCGGCAGCCCTGAACGACCAGAACATCGTCATCAGGATGGCCGTTCCGTCGACCATCGCTGCGTCGACCACCTGGCCCTGCCCGCTCCCCTTGGCCTCCAGCATCGCTGCGACGACACCGAGGGCGAGAAACATGCCGCCGCCGCCGAAGTCGCCGACCATGTTGAGCGGTGGAACCGGTGGGCCACCCGCACGCCCGAAGTGCGCGAGTGCACCGGCGAGTGAGATGTAGTTGATGTCGTGACCAGCCGCCTGCGCGTAGGGGCCGTCCTGACCCCAACCGGTCATCCGGCCGAACACCAGCTTCGGGTTGCGGGCCAGACATTCGTCGGGTCCGATACCGAGTCGTTCCATGACCCCTGGCCGGAAGCCCTCGATGAGCGCGTCGGCTGAGCCAACAAGATCGAGCAGCGTCGCCACACCGTCGGGGTGCTTCAGGTCGATCGCGACATTCCTGCGCCCGCGCAGGCTGACGTCGCCTGATGGCTTGTCGGGCACAGCGCCGCGCACTGCGGCCGCTCGCTCGACGCGAATCACCTCGGCACCAAGGTCGCTCAGCAGCATGGCGGCGAACGGCCCGGGGCCGATACCGGCGATTTCGATGACGCGGAGTCCCGCGAGTGGTCCAGACATGATTCTCTCCGATCAGTGAGTTGAGCTGAGGATGGCGGTTCGGATGTGGCCGGCGATGGCTTCGGCGAACACCGGTGCGAGTGGGACTGGCAGATCATGGCCCATGTCGGCCACGAGCAGATAATGGGCTCCGTCGATGAGCTCGGCAGTGCGCTCGCCGCCCGACGGCGTGATCAACTCGTCGTCGCGGCCGTGAATCACCAGTGTGGGAACGTCGAGCGTCCTGAGCTGCTCGCTCCGATCTCCCGTTGCATAGATGGCAGCGAGCTGTCGGGTGAATCCCTCGGGGTAGAAGATGCGATCGAACTGCCGTGCCGACCGATCCTTGATCGCCGCCTCGGAGTAGTACTTCTTCGACAGCCAGATCCGAGCGCGGGTTGCTTCGGCGATGTAGGCCTCGCGCTCGGTCGCCGGAGGCGCCAGCAAGACCGCGCGAGCTTCTGCCGAGGCCTGACCGACCTTCGGATCTCCGGTACTACTCATGATCGACGTCAGGCTCGCGACACGTGCCGGATGTTCGATCGCCATCGTCTGCACGATCATCCCGCCCATCGACACACCGGCAATATGGGCACGTTCGATCCCCAGGTGACTGAGCAGATCCATACCGTCGGCAGCCATGTCGCTCAACGTGTACGGCGCATCGACCTGCTCACCCGCAATCAACGACTGCAGCACCTGCATCGGATCGACATGTTGGCCGTCGAGCTTGGTGGACAGGCCCACGTCGCGGTTGTCATAGATGACGACATGCAAGCCCTGCGCCACGAGGCCGTCGAGAAGTTCTCGTTCCCAGACGATCATCTGACTCGTGTATCCGTTGACCAGGAGCAACGTTGGGTTGCCGGAGTCGCCGAACGTGGCGTACTCGAGTTCGATTCCAGATTCCAGAGCGGCGCGGGGCATAGAGCGCAGTGTTGCAGAAGTCAGCCGGTACGTTCCCAGCGTGTCTGAAACACTGCGCGTCCACGCTCCCGGCCGAGTGAACTTGATCGGGGAACACACCGACCACACCGGCGGCCTGGTGTTCCCGATGGCCATCGATCGCGGCACGACGCTGACGTACACCACTGCGGATGACGTCATCGAGCTGACATCCGACGGGGCCCCCGGTGCCTTGTCGATCTCGCTGCCGTTCGAGGGCAACCCGGACACCGTCGAGCCGCACTGGGGCGCATACATCGCAGCGATGGCCGCCGAGATTGGTGCCACGCAGGGCATGCGCGGTCACGTCGTGTCCGACATCCCCTCCGGCGCAGGGCTGTCCTCCAGCGCCGCGCTCGAGTGCGCGATCGGCCTGGCGCTCGGCTTCGACGGCACCTCGCTCGAATTGAGTCAGGCCGCACAACGAGCAGAGCACCGTGCCACCGGCGTGCCGACCGGCATCATGGACCAATTGTCGATCGCTTCCGGTGTTGCCGGACATGCCACCCTGATCGACTGCCACAGCCTCGACGTCACGCCGTACGCGGTGCCCGACGACATCGACGTGGTCGTCAAGTTCATCGTTCATCGCACGCTCGAAGGTTCCGAGTACGGCGATCGAGTGGCTGAATGCCAACGGGCCGAAGATGAGATCGGGCCGCTGCGCTTGGCGTCGGTTGACGACGTCGAGCGGATCACCGACGACATTGCTCAGCGCCGTGCTCGTCATGTCGTCACCGAGAACCAACGCGTCCGCGATTTCGCCGCAGCACTCTCTCGCGGCGGCTACGATGAAGTCGGCCGAATCATGACCGAGGGTCACGCCAGCCTGCGCGACGATTTCGACGTGTCAACCCCGCAGATGGATGCCGCGGTCGAGTCGATCAATGCCCAGTCCGGCGTGTTCGGTACCCGGATGACGGGCGGAGGCTTCGGAGGCTGCATCGTGGCGATCTGCGAACCCGGAGCACTCACCGACGGTTGGGTCGTTGCTCCATCTGCCGGAGCACGCCACATCAACTGAGTGCTGCGTGGAGGCGCGTGATCGCGCCCGGCGTTCTGCTGCCCCACCAGAAGAGATCCTGGCCATCGACACGCACGACGACTGAGCCGTGTGATGCATCCCGTAACTCGTCGAGATGTTGATCGCTGAACTCGTACGGCTCGCTCGGCACGACGACCACGTCAGGCCCCCACGCCCGAACCTCATCGAGTTGCACCTCTGGATATGCAGCGGCCAGGTCCGCTGTCACCAGGGTGCAGCCAAGATGTTCCAACAGCGACGCACCGTATGTCCGACGATTGATCGACATCCACGGGCGACGCCAGATCGGCACGAACACGGACAGGCCTAGCGACTCGACCACCGGCAACTGCTCGACGATCGAGGGGCCGTCCACCAGCACAGACAGATCGTGAGTCACGCGTACGGCGTCGGCCAATGATGTGACCTCGCTGACAAACAGCTCGATGCCCGCAGCAGTCAACGCCTCCGCGTCTTCCTGCCGGTTCTCCTCCTTGTCGAGGACGACGATGTCCGGCGACAGCGCGACAATCGCGTCGACATCGGGATTCTTGGTGCCTCCGACGTGGCGGATATCAGGCTGTTCGCAGAACCGAGTGCATGCGATGACGTCGGCACCCAGCCCCAACAACGTCTCCGTGCTCGACGGGACAAGGCTGACGACGCGCATCAGCTGCCGAGCAGCTTGTCCTTCTGCGCCTGGAACTCATCTTCGGTCAAGGTGCCGCGCTCGAGCATGCCCTCGAGCTTCTCCAGCTGGCTCGCTACATCGCCGCCCGCACTGTCGGCGCCGCTCACGGTGAACCGACGCCTGTCGTTCTCTTCTTTTTGTGCGTGAATCATCTTCTGCACGCGGTCAGGACGACGGATGTCGGTGAAGCGCTGTTGGCCGTCCTCGCCACCGGACTCGATGACCAGGTCGCCAGCGCCGGTCATGCGCTCGAAGATGGTCTGGTTGAAGTGGATCGTGTTGACGCGTTCAAGTGGGATCTCGACGCCCATCTTGGCAAGCACCCCAGACCTGAAGATGAGACGGTCGGACGTGACGACGAAGTTCGTGGTCATCCACTTCAGATAGCGAATGACGAGCCAGATCATGCTGGCAACGATGAGCGCGATGACGAGGTACACCAGCATGGTCCGCGGCGTCCCGGTGCCGTCGGTGAAGATCTTCGTCAGGATGCCGAGGATGATCGATCCGACCAGCGCAGCGACCGGCTCAGCAAAGAACCACCAGTGCGGGTGGAGGTCGACCGCAACGTCTTCGTAGTCGTTGAGCAACTTCTTCGGGTACGGCATGACACCAGCGTATCGAAAGCGGACCTAGGGTGACCGCCGTGGACGCCGACGCCCTCCTCGCTGACCTGGATCCAGATCAGCGCACCGCGGTCACAGCCGAGTCACATCTGGTCGCGGTCATCGCCGGCGCTGGTTCCGGCAAGACCCGCGTCCTCACGCGTCGCATCGCGTGGAGAGTCGCCACCGAGCAGGCCGATGCCCGCCACACGCTGGCCCTCACGTTCACCCGCGAAGCCGCTGGCGAGCTCCGTCGGCGCCTGACCCGTCTCGGCTTGCGTGAGCGAGTCGAGGCCGGCACGTTTCACTCGGTGATGCTCGCGGTGCTCAAGCAGCGCTGGGACGACACCGGACGACGCCCCAAGACCATCGTCGCCGACCGTCGCCGCCTCGTCGGAGACGTCCTCGAACCTTCCCAACGCCGTGGTGTCGAGGGCCTCCTCAACGAGATCGATTGGGCCACGGCGCGGGGCATCAATGCCGATCATTACCCCGCAGCGGCGCGTCGCGAGGGCCGCAAACCCAACGCGGGCGTCGAGCGGGCCGCCACCGTCTTCGGTGACTTCGAACTCCTCAAACGAAAGCGCGGCATCATCGACTTCGACGACGTGCTCTCACTGGTCATTCGCGACATGGAGTACGACCGTGAGTTCGCTGACACGTTGCGGTGGCGCTTTCGACATCTGCTCGTCGACGAAGCCCAAGACCTCAACCCACTCCAGCATCGCCTCGTCGACCTGCTGCGCACGGGGCGCGACGACCTCTTCCTCGTCGGCGATCCTGCTCAGGCGATCTATGGCTTCAATGGCGCCGACCCCACTTTGCTCGTCGATGTCGAGACCCGCTTCCCAGGCATCGAGATCGTGCGGTTGCCGCTCAACCATCGCTGCACTCCGCAGATCGTGCGCGCCGGAGTGCATGTGCTGGCAGCCGCCAACCAGCCGAACGAACTGGTGTCGAATCGCGGCGACGGTGCGCCCGTCGAGCAGTTTGCGGGCGTCGACGAGAAAGCCGAGGCCCGCCACGCTGCTGACGAAGTGGTTCGGATCGACCCCAACCTCGTCCGAGCGGGCGAAGTGGCGGTGCTCGCCAGAACCAACGCCCAGCTCGGTGACTTCGCAGAGGCACTCGAAGCACACGGTATTCCGGTCCGACGTTCAGCGACCGCTGCCGGCACGCCGCTGCAAGCAGCGGTTCGCCAGGTCACGACACTCGGCTCAGCATCTCAGCTGAGGGCATGGGCCCACGACACGCTCGATGCCTACGACGC
>JAJCXU010000030.1 GCA_029263275.1 Ilumatobacter sp. | reverse complement strand
CCAGACCTCGGCTGCGAGCAACATGCCATGAGGTTATCCGTCGTCCGGCGATTCACCGAAACGTGCGGCGATGAGTTTGCTCAGCCGACGGCGCCATCGCTGTCGAAGTCGGTGTCGAAGCACTTCTCGATACGCGACAACAAGTCAGCTGGCATCTCGTTTTCTTGGCACTTCTTGTGGATGACCTGCTTCAACTCGGCGTGGAAGTCGAAGGCGCTGAGGCAGTGCGGGCAGCTGTCGAGGTGATGGTGAATCGCCTCGCGTGCACCGTCGGACAGCTCGGAGTCGAGGAAGAGGTCAAGCTCCTTCAGCGTCTGATTGCAGTCAAGTGTGTCACATTCGTCCATCAGTTGGTCTCCTGCCCAGATGCATCTGCCGGATTGGGTTCGGCCAGTCCACGTTCGAGGGCATACGTGTGCAACGCCTTTTGCATCGCCTTTCTTCCCCGATGGAGTCGAGACATCACCGTGCCGATCGGAATGTCGAGCATTTCAGCGATTTCCTTGTACGCGAATCCCTCGACATCGGCGAGGATCACCGGGAGCCGGAAGTTGTCGGGCAGCCCTTCGAGTGCCTGCTTGACCTCGTCGTCGGGGAGCATTTCCATCAACGACTCTTCGGCGGATCGCCCGATCGATGCGTCCTCGAAGGTGCCGAGCCGCTTGTAGAGATAGAGATCTTCGATGTCACCGAGGTCGGACTCGTCGGGACGACGCTGTTTGGCCCGGTACTTGTTGATGTACGTGTTGGTCAGGATGCGGAAGAGCCACGCTCGAAGATTGGTGCCCTCGGTGAACGTGTGGAAGCTACGAAATCCCTTGAGATACGCCTCTTGGACCAGATCCTCGGCGTCGGCCTTGTTGCGCGTCATGCGCATTGCAGCGGAATACAGCTGGGGAGCGAACTCCATTGCTTGTTCTGCAAACACCGCCTGGTCAGCCATCGGGCGGGACCTTACAGGATGGTGGGGAATGCGCTCTGGCGCAGCTCAGGATCTCAGTTCGTCGAATCAGGTTGGACGTCGAGTTCGCTGACGACGTCGTCGATGGCAGTGGTGAGCCGCTCGATGAGGTCAGCGAGTGTCGCTCGTTCGCCAGCGTCGAATGACCCGATGATGCGTGCCATCGCGATGGCGCGACGTTTGGCAACTTCGGCGTGGCGGCGTCGTCCGTCGCTGGTGGCCTTCACCATGACGACACGGCCATCGTCTGCTGACGGGTATCGCTCAGCCAGACCGTCTTTGACGAGTCGTTGGACCGCCCGGGTGGCGGTTGACGGCTCGATCCGGAGACGGTCGGCGAGGCCTCGCATCGTGCGGTCGCGCCGGGTGAGGAGGTCGAGCGCGTCCATCTGACCTTGCTCGAGTGGTTGATCGTGACCGAAGAAGTACTCGCGAAGCAACGCTGAGCCGGCACCGCGGCGAAGCTCGATCCAGGCCTTGCCGATGCGCAGGGTGTGGTCCAGGTCGACAGGGTTCTTGTAGTCGAACCTCGGAGCGTCAGCAGACACGGTCATTGCAATTCGACCGTAGTGGTTCGCCTTCGCTGTCGACGTGACGGAGGGCACATTGATGGTTCGTCACGATTCGCCCGTCATGTGACAATGACGGACGTGTCCGACGCTCCCACTGCCGGTGATCCCCAGAACCCGACCGCGATCGAGGCGCTCCACGCGCTGGCAACCGCGGAAACGTCGATCACTGCGTCGCTTCGCCACCGCGAGGTGTACACGTCGCGCGGGTTGCTCAGCGTGCTGTGGCACGAGCCAACCGCACCGGTCGAGGCCAAACCGGCCGCTCTCGTGCTGTGTGGCGGGGCGATGGGCGGACTGCTCGGTCCGGGCCACGGCTTGTACCAACGCCTCGGTGACGAATGGGCACAGCGGGGAGTGCGCGTGCTGCGCGTCAGCTACCGCGAGCCGAACAACCTCGACCTGTGCGCGCATGATCTCGCCTGTGGGGTTGAGTGGGCACGCGACGCGGGTGCCGAACGGGTCGTCGTGATGGGCCACAGTTTCGGCGGGGCCGTCGCGATCCGGGCCGCTGTCGTGATGACCGCGTCGGTCGCCGGGGTGGTCACCTTCGCCACGCAGTCGGCCGGGTGCGAAGTCGCCGGGGCCTTGGGTGGACGACCGTTGCTGCTGTTCCACGGTGACAGCGACGAGTTGCTGCCTGCCGAGGCCAGCCTGATGGTGCAGGCGATCGCGGGCTACGGCGATGTGGAGATGCTTCCTGGCGATGGTCACTTGCTCGCCAAGAGCGACGACGTCATCGCCGAGCGGCTCGACGACTGGCTCCCCGCGGTGCTCGGCATCTAACGCAACGATCAAGCGGCCATCTCCGTCTCAGTCCAACAGATCAGTCCGGGCGAGATCGATCTGCACCGGTGATGTGATCTGGGCGCCATTCGGCGACACCGTTGCTTCGATGCCGAACGTCGGGGTGTCTGTTGATGGTTGGCCACAGCCGTGCGGGGTCGTGTCCCAATTCATTGTGATCGTTCCCGTCACCGTTCCTGAATCCGGTGGTGTGCCCGTGAACTGCAGCGTGCTCAGGTCACTCGACCATGCAACCGTCGCCGGGCAGGACTCGACCGAGTCGCCGCAGTCTGCTTCGTCATCAAGCAAGCCGCACAGGTCGATCGAGGCGATGTAGTTGTCGAGTTGCTCGGTCGCAGCGATGTGTCCCGAAACCGTTCCGTTGGGCGAGACCGTGACGACGATGGAACTCTCGGGGTCTTCGACGAGTACCCCATCCAGATTGCCTTCGTACGTCGCGCTCCCCGCAGGGCTCTCTGCTGTTGCGGGAAGCTCGCTCGGCACGACGTGGCCATCGCCGGGTGGTGATTCGTCGATCTGTCCGTCGCAGGCCCGCATTTCGGGTTCGTGCCGACCAATCGGCAGTGCTTGGGAGTAACAGACGCCGCCCTCCTCGTAGAAGTAGACGCCGAGAACCAATGCGTCGATGACCTGCTCAGGCGTTGCCCCTGCATCAAGCAGTATCAGAATCATCATGACGCCGCTCAGGCCAATCACTTGCTCGCGGTCGTATGCGGAGGCACCACTGTTCGTCGCGACGTCTCGCAGTCGCTCCAGGACAATCTGGTCGTCGCTCTCGGCCGCGATCAGGCCACGCCCGTCGCGACGGGGTGCCGGGCGGGTTGCGATCTTGTTTCGAACAATTCCCTCTCCCAAGTCGCCGCCGAAGTCGATCCGATAGAGCCGCGGCCCATCGGGGTCGACGTCTTGAATTGTGCCGTCGGCCTGCAGGGTGTCTGATTCGACGGCGGCAATGAGTTGCGGACCGGAATAGCCATGTTCCCCGCCAATCAGGAGTGCATCCATTGCCGTGTTGGTGTCGCCGATTCGCTCGACCAGCTGTTGCGCGAGAAGAAACGCCTGCTCGACAGCGGGCCCTTCGACGGGCAGTGGGCCAGACCCGGTCGCTGACGCAGAGGTCGCGGCGCCTTGCCCCGGTCGTGGCCGGGTCG
>JAJCXU010000029.1 GCA_029263275.1 Ilumatobacter sp. | reverse complement strand
CTGACCGTTTCCGGCATCGAGGACTCGGTAGCCGTGGATGGGCGACCCGTAACGCCACGCCAGGAACCTGTCGTCGGCGTCCGTCGACATCGTCCTGTCGGTCGATGCCGCCGCTCCGACGTCTGCGCGAGGGTTGATCGTGACGTCAGCGAAGGCGGCGCCTGGTCGAGCAGCCTCACTCGGCCAATGTGATGCAGCGGTGCGCGAGAATGCCGCACGACGCAGGCCAGCAGGCCCAGAGGGGCGAATCGCGACGGGGACTCGTCCGACGTCCTGCCATCCCATCTTGATGTATCCGGGATGGCTTGCAGCGTTCGGTGTATTGAAGACGAAATCGACACCGTGCTGGCGAATCTCGTCCAGGCCGTGCAGTGTCATCGCTGTGAACAACCCTCGACCCTGATGATCTGGATGGACGGCAGTGTCGACTGCGCGTACAGCATGCAGTATCTGTGACCCGCGCTGGAATCTCCATCTCATGAATGCTCGGAGCCCGACCACTCGCTGGCCGTCCTCGGCGATCCAGATGTATGACGGGCCGAACGAATTCTCATCGTGTTTCCAGGCGAACAATTGCTCGAACCGCGGATCGTCGCCCCACCCGAGAGCAGCCCGGCACAACTCCAGAAGTGCGGGTCGGTCGTCGGGCGTCGCTGGCCTGATGTTGACGCCTGCGAGCGGACGGAGCGCCGCGCCGGAGCGACGGGACTCTGTAGCGATCCCGCGAAGGGGACCTGGATTGGAGCGCTCGTGGCCATACGCCGATTCGATAGAGGCAATCGAGGCGGTGACCTCAAAATCAGCTGCCCGCTCACCGCTTGCGCTGCCGAGCGCGGATCGACGGCTCTCGTCGACGAGAACTGCCTGCAGTGCGTTCGCGAGTGCCTCGGAGTCGGCTGGCGGGACGAGGAGTGCATCGAGACCGTCGTCGAAGTGCTGCGCAAGACCGCCAACATTGGTCGCCACGATGGGAAGGCTCAGCGCGGTGGCTTCCATCGCTGCAACTGGCAGCCCCTCCCATCGAGAGGCCAGCGTGAAGACGTCCGCGGCAGCCATGACTCGCGGCGCGTCTGCGCGAAAGCCGGTCAGAGTCACGGCGTCGGCGAGTCCGAGCTGCTGAACCATCGACGCGACGTCATCGGCGCCAGGGCCCTGTCCGACGGCAATCAGGTGGACGGACACGGACCGGTCCTGAAGCAGGCGAATCGCTCGGAGCAGGTTCGGGTAGTCCTTCTGGGCCCGATAGTTGGCAACGGTTCCGATCACGAATGTAGTCGGTGCGATACCGAGCTCCTGGCGTACTGCTGCCCGGCTGGACCGGAGTTGTGCAATCGCGTCCACGTCGATGCCGTGTCGAAGCGTCGTCACGTCGTTCGAAAGTGGGCCGGAGACGGACGTGCGGACCTCGTCGGTGACGGCGAACGTCGTGTCGTTCCAACGCGATGTCCAACGATTGAGCATGCGGGTCGGCCGACGGTGAGACGACCAGACGTTGTGTTCGGTGGACACAATGGTCGGGCGTTGTGCAGGTCGCATCGTGCGCGTCGCCAGCCGAGCAACCGAACCAGGGAGGGGCGAATGGACGTGCACCACGTCGTAGTGCCCTGACCTCACCAGGCGGGCCAGTCGAAGCGGCCAGAGAACGTCCCGGTGGCGAGCGCTCACACATGTCGTAGCGACGCCGGCAGATTCCAATTCCTCGGCGAGGTGGTCCTTCCAAGGGAGGACGTAGGCGCACTCGATCTCGAAGTGCTCCGCATCGTGGTGGTTCGCATGCGCACACAGCAACCGCTCAGCACCACCGGGGCCGAGGCCCTTGATGACCCACAGCACCCGTCGACGCACGGCGTCACCGTATCGGCGTCGTCTCCTCCGGCTGGCACACTGACGCGGTGGGTGTGCGATCGGCAGCGTTGAACCTGATGGCGACCGTCGACCGACGGCTCCCCACGGCTGACGGAGTGACCATCCTGATCTATCACCGCGTCGGCGGCGGCTCGGGAAGCGGCGTGGATCTCGATGCCGCCGTCTTTCGTCGCCAAGTCGAACACCTGGCGGCCAACCATCGGGTCATCAGCCTCGACGACGCGGTGCAAGAGCTGGCCACGGAGGGGAGCCCGCCGGACCACCAGCGCGGCGTCGTGATCACCTTCGACGACGGAACCTCCGACTTCGTCGAACACGCTGTACCGGCATTGGTCGACACCGGTCTGCCGGCCACGCTCTTCGCTTGCACCGAGAGCATCGATGAACAGCAGCCGTTCCCGTGGGGTGCGCCACCAGCAACGTGGAACGGGTTGCGTGAGGCCTCCTCGACAGGGTTGGTGAGCATCGAGTCGCATACGCACACTCACCGGTTGCTCGACAGAGCTCCTCTCGCTGACATCGAATTCGAACTCGACCGTTCGATCGAGCTCATCGGCGAACACATCGGCCGCGCACCTCGACACTTCGCGTACCCCAAGGCGGTGCCAGGTTCCGCGGAGGCCGATGCTGCTGTCCGCGATCGGTTCGGCTCAGCGGCGCTCGCCCGAAACCGAGTGAATCAGCCGGGCAAGGCAGATCTCCACCGGTTGGGGCGGACGCCAGTCCGACGAGTCGATGATCACGACGCGTTCGTTCGTCGAGCATCCGGCAAGGGACGCATCGAGGGCGAACTCCGACACATCTACGACCGTTGGCGGTACCGGGGGCTGACCCGGTGAAGCGCTTGGGATCGTTCGATCTCCTCGGCCAGGTCGTCAACGTGCGTGTCTCGACGCCGTTGGACGAACCGTTGAGCGCTGCACTCGCTGGCCTGTCCTGCCGCTCCAACAGACGTGCGCCAGTCCTGACGGTCGAACAGTTCGCAGACGGCGAGTGGTCCGTCGCGTGGCGTCGGGAGCAGCGCTACAGCGGACCTGACGAGAGCATGGCGTTCGCCGACGCTCTCGATGCGGTGACTGACGCCGCGGCGCATCATGGGGCGACCGACGGCAGCGTCGGTCTGTACGGCGGGGCTGTCAACATCGAGGGGCAGGCGTTGGCCCTCGTGGGTGGCAGCGGTGCCGGCAAGTCGACGCTGACCGCAGCGCTCGTGCAAGCTGGGCATGGCTACATCGCCGACGGGGTCACGGCTGTCGCTACCTCGGGTGCAGCGCCCCCGGTCGTCAGCCCATTCCACGGCCCAATCGGGTTGCGCCTGGGTGGGGCAGCCGCGTTGGGTCTCGAGGTCCCTGTCGGCCCGTTCGACCAGACCTTCCCGCTCGATGCCAGGTCGGTGGGCCGCCAGAGCGGTCCGACGCCACTTCATGCCATCGCCTTCGTCGAGTACGCCGCGGAAGCGGAGCCGACGATTGAACCGATCAGCCCAGCCTTCGCGCTGCATCGCCTGTCGAACCAGACGCTCGGAACGTGGGGCCTCGAGAGCGAAACGTTCCGGCGACTGGAGGTAGCGGTGAAACACGTCGAATCGGTTGTCATCCGCTATGGCTCGATCGCCGATGGCGTCGCCTTGGCGGAACGTGCGATGCCGGTCGCGTGATCGCTTCGCTGCGCCGCCGGGGCGCGTGACGTCATCGATTCCGCTGGCCTCGGTGCCAGAATCGCCTGGGCTTGGCAGGTGCCGACCGCACGGGTCGGACCGTTGAGCGAGTTCAGGGTGGACGCCTCATGGGCGAGGTGCCCAGCAGGAGTCCAGTGCGCCCGAATTCGGTCAACTGGTGGTCGATTGTGTCGACAGCGGCCGCCTCATCAACACCCAAGATGGAGGTGATCTCGTCGACCAACACCGAGCGTGGCGTGCCGTCACAGGCATCGAAGACGACGGCGCTCATGGCGCCGAGCAGATGAACTTCACCGCAGCGCGGGTCAAAAACGACGTACGCGTCGTCGAACACAGCGACCAGGGTGTCAGGGTTGCGCAGCGGGAGCCGGTCGTTACTCATCGGTGGATAACCATCGGCGATAGGTGGTGATCAGCTCATCCCAGAATGCGTCCTGCGCGAACCGATCTCGGACCCACGCAGGGCCATCTGCTCCGAGTGACACTCGACGAAGAGGATCATCGATGAGTGATTCGATGGCGAGAGCCAGAGCCATTTGATTGCCAGGCTCGACGAGCACTCCGCTGACTCCATCTTGGACCGCATCAACCGTCCCCGTGGCCGTCGTGGCGATGACAGGCACCCCGGCCGCCTGGGCCTGCAAGGGAACATTGGGGAGGCCCTCGCGCTCCGACGGAAAGATCAGCACGTCGATCGCTGGATAGATGACGGCGGTTTCCGGGACCCAAGGCAGGTGGCTGACGTCGCGGCGCGCTGCGATGCGTTGCTCCACGTCGGGACCAACCGGGTCGCCAGGTTCGACGTCGCCGACCAGCAGCAGGTGGAGATCGTCGCGCTCAGCGGTCAGATGCTCGAAGACGTCGAGGAGCACAGCGATGCCCTTGTCGCTGGTCAGCCGACCGATGAACCCGAGGACGAACGTATTCAGCGGCAAACCGAATGAGGAGCGTGCGTCGTCTCGGCTCAGCTGACGGTCTGGCGAATAGTGATCGACGTCGATGCCGTTTCCGGAACCCGAGCCGATCATCACGGGCGGACGACGGTGACTGATCCGCTCCGCGACGGCCACATCGCGGGCGCTCTCGCTGTTGATGATCACGTGGGTCGACATGCCTGCTGCGCATCGCTCGAGGGTGACGAGGAGACGCCGCCGCCAACCGGTGGTCGTCTCGAATCGGAGTCCGCGCAGGTGATACACGCGAACGGGAACGCGACACCAGCGCGCCGCCACCATGCCGAGCAAGCC